>CAZQPD010000084.1:0-5692 GCA_964595235.1 uncultured Polaribacter sp. | reverse complement strand
CCGTCAGCCCCTCATTCAATTGTTCAGCACTTTATCCGCAATACAAAACCCTCATGACTCCTGACGTTCCATACGGTTCCGTGATAGAATATCCAGTATTGTCCTTTGATACCGGCGAGTTTTCCTTCGAAAGTGCCTGCTTCGTCGATTTTCAAGGCTTTGATTTTGGACGGGGGATCAGGTAGCGGATAGGTGATGGTGTAAGGGGTTTGGTCGCCGGTAACGTAATCTTTTACTTCGGCGGGAAGGTAGGGCAGGAGTTGTTTTTTTAATCCGGGGAGTCCGCCGGGGGTTCCGCGGGTAGTGAGCATCAGGTTGCGGTTGGTCTTGTCGCTGATATGTTCTTTCAAAGCTTTTTCGGCAATTCCGGCGAGGTAGCGGTTGGGTGTTTCGAGGATGATGAGGGCTTCGTGGGCGCCTTGGTCAATCCAGCGGGTGGGGATTTGGCTGTGCCTCGTTACACCGACTTTGGGTTTTCCGGTATTGGCGAGATAGACGTAGTGGGGTTGCAACTGTGCTTCGCGTTCGTATTCGAGGTCGCGGTCTTCTATACCGAGGTGTGCACGGCTCAATTCAGGATGAATAACCCAGTCGGCGGCTTGGGGTAGTGAATGGAAACAATCATAGCAATATCCGCCGCGAAATAGCTTTTTGTCCGCTCCGCATGAAAGGCATTGGTAGCGGATGAATTCCATTTGTATGGTCTTGCCGGCACATTCATTGACGTGAATCACCGCCCCGCCGAAATCCAGGTAATAGGTTACCGGTGCTGTCGGGACGGAATGCATTTTGGTAATGACGCCTTGGTAGATCATCCGTTTTATCTGGTAAAGAGTAATTCCCTGTATTTGGCGAGGGGCCATATTTCGTCATCGACGAGGATTTCGAGTTTATCGCAGTGGTAGCGGATACGTTCGAAGTAGGGCTTTACATCGCGGCAATAAGCGGCGGCACGTTCTTCGACACTTTGGAGGGCGTTGGCTTTTTTTCGCGCTTCGGTCATTTCATCAATCAATTTGATGGTATGGTTGATATGAATGGAAATTTGTTCTATGAGTTTTAGCTGTTGCCGGGCATTTACAATATATTTTTTATCGAAAATTTCCTTATGCCCTTTTACGTTATCGATAAGCCTGTTTTGGTATGTTATTGCCGTGGGTATCACATGGTTTCGTGCAATATCTCCGAGAACGCGCCCTTCTATTTGGATTCGTTTGGCGTATTCTTCTATTTCTATTTCATAGCGGGCTTCGGCTTCTACCCGTGTCATAATGCCGAGTTCTTCGTACAGGCGGATGGTTTTGGGGCTGATTTTGACTTTGAGCGCTTGCGGGGTGGTTTTGTTGTTGCTCAAGCCTCTTTTGGCTGCTTCTTTTTCCCATTCTCCGGTGTATCCGTCGCCTTCGAACCGTATTTTTTTGGACTTTTTGATGTATTCGCGCAGTACGTTGAATATGGCTTCATCCCGTGAGAGTCCTTTGCCGTTGCGTAATTTTTCCACATCGTTTTTGAAGTCCGCCAATTGTTTGGCTACGATCATATTCAAGGTTGCCATAGGTCCGGCGGTGTTGGCATTTGAGCCTACGGCTCTGAATTCGAATTTGTTGCCTGTAAAGGCAAACGGGGAGGTACGGTTGCGGTCGGTGTTGTCGAGTAGTACGTCGGGGATTTTTCCTACTACGTTGAGTTTGAGTTCGGTTTTTTCTTCGGGTGTCAATTTTCCTTTGCTGACTTTTTCGAGCGAATCGAGTACCCGGGTCAATTGTTTGCCGATAAATACGGAGATAATGGCGGGTGGGGCTTCGTTGGCGCCGAGGCGGTGGTCGTTTCCGGCAGAAGCGATGGATGCGCGGAGCAATTCTTCGTAGTCGTGAACGGCTTTGATGGTATTGATAAAGAAGGTGAGGAATTGCAGGTTGTTCATCGGGGTATTGCCCGGGCTCAACAGATTGACTCCGGTGTCGGTCATCAAGCTCCAGTTGTTGTGTTTTCCGGAGCCGTTGATGCCTGCGAAGGGTTTTTCGTGAAAGAGTACTTCGAAGTGGTGCCGTTTGGCGATTTTTTTCATGATATCCATCAGCAGGCTGTTGTGGTCCACGGCCAGATTGGTCTCTTCGAAGGTGGGTGCCAGTTCGAATTGGTTGGGTGCCACTTCGTTGTGCCGTGTTTTTACAGGAATGCCGAGTTTGATGGCTTCCGTTTCGAGATCTTTCATGAAGTTCATTACGCGTTGGGGAATAGAGCCGAAGTAGTGGTCTTCGAGTTGTTGTCCTTTGGCGGACGAATGTCCGAGCAGGGTGCGTCCGGTGAGTATCAAATCCGGCCGGTTGGCGTAGAGGGATTTGTCCACCAGAAAATATTCTTGTTCCACACCGAGTGTGGAGATGACGTGCTTGACGTTACGGTCGAAATACCTGGCGACTCCCGTGGCGGCTTTGTCAAGTGCTTGCAGGGCTTTGAGGAGCGGTGTTTTATGGTCGAGAGCTTCACCGGTATAGGATACGAAAATGGTGGGGATGCAGAGTGTTTTTTCGTATATGAAGGCTGGTGATGATGGGTCCCAGGCGGTATATCCCCTTGCTTCGAAGGTGTTTCGGATGCCTCCGTTGGGGAAGCTGGAAGCATCGGGTTCTTGCTGTACGAGTTGGCTGCCGCCGAATTTTTCCAGCACTTCCCCCGAAGGGCTGGTTTCGAGGAATGCATCGTGCTTTTCGGCGGTGGCTCCGGTAAGGGGTTGGAACCAGTGTGTATAATGTGTGGCGCCGCGGCTCAATGCCCAGGATTTCATCGCATTGGCTACTTGGTTGGCTATTTCCCGGTCTATTTTTTTCCCTTTGTTAATGACCTCCATGACATGGTGGTATGCCTCTTTGGTCATGTATTTTTTCATCTGTTCCTTGCCGAATACATTGATGCCGAACAGTCCGGAACGCGGCATTTCCGGGTCTTTTACTTTTACGGGTTTGTGGTTTATCGCTTGCTTGAGGGCTTCGAATCTGAAAATTGCCATTTTATGGATATTTTGATGTGTTTTTCCGGGGCAAATGTATGAATTTTTCGCATTTCACAGCAGTGAACCCTATATTTTCAAGGGGGTGTTATTAACAGGGTAATGAACAGTTTTATCCGTGCTATTTTTATACTTTTGTCCATTATTATCCGAAAAAGAGACATTATGCGAGTGAGATTTTTGGGCACCGGTACTTCGCAGGGCATACCCGTAATAGGGTGTACGCATCCCGTATGCTTGTCAGACGACCCGCGGGATACGCGCATGCGAAGCTCGGTGTGGGTGGATACGGGCGAAATACAATTGGTCATTGATTGCGGACAGGAATTCCGTTTGCAGATGTTGCGGGCGGGCATTTCGCGCATCGACGCGATGCTTTTTACCCATGAGCACGCTGATCATACGGCGGGATTCGACGATATCAGGCAGTTCAGCTTGCGGTATGGACCCTTGCCTGTCTATGCCCACCCGCGGGTGATTGCCAATTTGAAGCAGCGGTTCGATTACATTTTCGACGATACGATAATCTACGAGGGGAAGCCACGGGCAGAGGTGTACGAGCTCGATGGTAATCCTTTTGAAATCAAGGGGGAAAGAATTATTCCCGTTCACCTCATACACGGAAAACTCACGGTGTTCGGATACCGGATCAGGGATTTTGCCTATTTGACGGATTTCAATGATATACGTAGCGGGGAAAAAGAGAAATTACGGAATTTGGAGGTGCTGGTGGTGGATGCCTTGCGCATACAGCCGCATCCTACCCATTTGAATCTCGAACAAGCCCTTTCATTGATAAGTGAATTGAATCCCCGCCGGGCTTACCTGACCCATATCAGTCATTTGTTGGGTTTCCACCGGGAGGTACAAGCCCGCCTGCCCCGTGGAGTATATTTGTCGTATGACGGATTGGAAGTGGAATGGTAGGGGGAGTATTCCGGTGCCTATCGGCGGGCTGATTCCGCTTTGTCCAGCGGAATGCCACGTCCGGTTTTTGTTTCGTACATGACGAAATTGCTTTGAACCGTTCCTACCACATCGAGGCGTGACAGGGAATTGATAATGAAGTCGTGGTATTCATTACTGTCTTTTACCAGTACTTTCAGCAGGTAATCATAATCGCCTGCGATATGGTAAGCTTCTTGAATTTCAGGAGTTTGTTCGATGAATCTTTCGAATTTGTTAATGTGCTTGCGGGTGTGTAGTTGCAAGGAAACCCGGCAGAATACCGGGAGCTTGAGTCCTACTTTGTGCCGGTCTATCACTGCGGTATAGCCCTTGATGATTCCCATGCGTTCCATCCGTCTGATTCTTTCATATACTGGTGTGGGCGACAGTGAGATTCGTTCCCCGATTTTCTTGATGCTTATTTTGGCGTCTTGTTGTAAGAGGCGGAGAATTTCGATATCCCTGTGGTCTAATGCGGTCATTTTATGGTGTTTTTTTTGGAAAATCTGTTTGATGCTAAATAATACTGATAAGAATTTCTAAATTTTACTGCAATAATAGTAAAAAATTCCAAGAAAAAGGGGGAGCTGAAATATTATAGCTGCATTTTTGTAATTTTACAGAGTAAATAATTATTGTAATAAAGATGAAAAAAAGACATAACCCGGCAGTTGCTTTGACAGGAATCCGTTATGATGACCCGTACCGGGGGGTCAACCCGTCGATTTCGGATTCGGCTACTTTTTCGTTTGAGAAAGCTTCGTATATGAAAGCCACGTTCGAGGGCAAGACGGAGGGCATGTATCTATATACGCGTCACAGCAGCCCGACGAACCGGTATTTGGAACGTGCGTTGGCAGCTATGGAAGGTACGGAGGACGCTTATGTGACGGCATCCGGAATGGGTGCTATCAGTACGGCTATTTTACAAATTTGCCGGACGGGCGACCATATTGTTGCCGGGCGTACCATTTACGGGGGAACTTATGCTTTTTTGAAAAATTATTTGCCCAAACTCGGTATCAATACCACATTTGTAGATATGACAGATCTAGAGCTTGTGGGCAAAGCCATTACGAAAGATACCAAAATCATTTACACGGAAAGTGTGAGTAATCCGTTGTTGGAGATTTCGGATATTCCCGCTTTGGCGGAAATAGCCCATTCCCATGGGGCGCAATTGGTCGTGGACAATACTTTTTCCCCGCTCATCATGACCCCGCACGAGTGGGGGGCTGATATCGTCGTACACAGTTTGACGAAGTTTATCAACGGGATGAACGACACGGTAGGCGGGGTGGTATGTGCAGATGCTGATTTTGTCAATGCCGCCCGTAGTGTCAATGACGGAGCAGCTATGCTACTGGGACCCGTTATGGATAGTATCCGCAGTGCTTCCATATTGAAAAATACGAAAACCCTTCCCGTCAGGATGCGCAAGCACAGCGGGAATGCATTGTATATAGCCCGCGAATTGGAACGCGCCGGATACCGTACAGGATATCCGGGATTGGAGTCACACAGGGGACATGATACATTTGTAAAATTGGCACATCCGGAATTCGGTTCCGGAGGAATGATGACCATCGATTTGGGTACGTTGGAACGCGCCGAGAAATTTATGGAATACATGCAGGAAAAAGGAGTGGGCGAGTTGGCTGTGAGTTTGGGATTTTACCGTACGCTGTTCAATGCCCCGGGAACGGGAACTTCGAGTGAAGTACCGGAGGAGGA
>CAZQPD010000083.1:0-13135 GCA_964595235.1 uncultured Polaribacter sp. | reverse complement strand
ATAAATTTTCTCATTTGTTGAAGTTATTCCTGTTGTCAAGCGTTCGCCCAACTATCAACTCAAAACTCACAACTATCAACTACAAAAGATTTCTCCCTCCGGTCGAAATGACAGCACCCCCCCAACTATCAACTCATAACTCAAAACTATCAACTCAACTCGTGTTTGAGAACTTCCCAACAACCCCAAAATTATACACGAAGCAGAGTAGGGGATTGCGGGGTGACTCTGTTTACAGCGGATATTCCCGTTCTTTCCAGCTGAATTTTCCACCCGCGAGTAATCGTAGGGCGATACAAAGAACCAGTGCCGCATAGACGGGCTGTAAGGCGAAAAGCGACCACCACGACAAGGCTCTTTTTTCTTTTTTTGCCGATAATGTATTGGAAACCAGCAGGTAGTCAACCAAGAATTTCGACGTCCAAATTCCGGCAAACAGGATGGGATATCCGGAATAAAACAGACTGTACGGCAAACTACCCAGGAGGGCTATTTGTACCGCACCCGTCAATACGGCGATACGGATCATCACAGGGTTTCCGACGGCAGATGTCTTTTCCGCCCACCGGATTCTTTGTCTGCACAAATCCTTCCAACCGGCTACGGGGTAAGTTGTGACTTGATGAGACGAACGTACGGATTTTACCTTGCCGGGAAAGCGTTCGTGCATTTTCCGCATGAGAAAAATGTCATCGCCACCGGCATGTTGTGTATTCCCTTCGAACCCTCCGGCACGGAAAAAAGCTTCTTTTTCAAAGCCCATATTGGCGGCACTGCCCAACAGGGGATTCCCGTATCCGTATCCCGCCAGGGTTAACGCTTGCAACCCCTGCCAATCCCAGTATTGCAAGTACTCTACCGGTGTATTGCCCGGCAGGTAACGCACGCCACCGAAGAGCATTACGGAGCCGTCACGCCGGATATGCCTGTCGAAATCAGACAGCCATGAAGCAGGCACCACCGTATCGGCATCGGTCGTGAGAATCCACTCGTACGAAGCGGTACGGATACCGGTAAGCAAGGCGTCTTTTTTCGGAGAATCGCTTTGTCTCTTATTGTCGATAATCCGGATGCCGGTTTCCGGATGCCTTCCGGCAAATGCCTCTATAAGCGCTACCGACCTGTCATGGGAGTGGTCGTTGACCATGAGTATTTCGAACTTTTCCGGCGGATAATCAATACGTGAAAGACTATCCAGAAGTTCCGGAAGGCGCTGTTGTTCGTTGCGGAAAGGGATGATGATACTAAAACCTGTCTTTTCCGTTTTTTGAAAATCCTCGCCGTCCTCCGTGCGTAACAATTTTCTGATTCCGGATAATGTCCACACACCCAGAGCGATATAAGGGACAAGCAACACGGTGAATATGATCGGAAATACAGACATGATATCATCAGCCGGAAGCGGAATCCGGTCTTTTTAATATGAGAAAAGCACCTCCGGGGAAGGCGGGCAATACGAAATTGAATATCCACATCAAGGTGATAGCACCGAGTATTTTCAGCTCATCGGATGTTACCGGGGCGAATACGAGTAGTGCCACACTGCTTTTGATAACGATATCAAAAAGACTCATTACAGGGACGAGGGTGGTGAGTGCATAAAAGCTGAAAATCAACATCATACCTTCTATATAGTCGATATCCATACGGAGATACCGCATGACGAAAAACAACTGGTGTGAGAATACAAGGTAGCGCATTACGGCGAGTAGAACGACCCGTTTATTTATCGATGAATGCCTCGGGGAAAGAAAAAAAAACAACTTGGACATTCCCCCGAAATATTTGACGAGAAAAAATCCGGCTACTATGGCGAACAGAAAGGTGGCGGTGATAATGGCGGTTTTCCCTGCGGGAAATAATTCCGGCAGCATTTTGCGTCCCGCAAATGACATATATCCCAACCCTGTCAATCCGAACATCAAGGTAGCGGTGAGCTGCCAAAAATTGCCCAATACTATCCTGCTTGCAATTTTTCTCCGTACTTGCTGCGGATAATAGAGAAGCTTACCTCCGAATTCACCTGCTTTGAGCGGAGTGAGCAATGAAAACACGTGGGCGGCAAGGCTTTGTTCCACCGCTTGCGGAAGGCTCAACAGCAAAATATCCTCCACGAGAATTTGCCATTTCTTACTTTCCAATACCCAATTCAAAGCACTCAACAGCAGCATGACACCGGTAAAATAGACAATGTTTCCGCTTCTTATCAAACGGTTCAAATTCATAAAGTCCACAGAAGGGTGGGCGATTAACCGGTGGTAAATATAATAGGAAGCTCCCGCCGTTACGGCGAGTTTCAGAATTTTAACCCAGGTTTTTTTATATGTTGCGGAAATATGGTACATTTACCATGCAAAATAACGAAATATATTTATGCCGTCGAAAATCATTTTGGGCATCGATCCCGGTACTTCCGTCATGGGTTTCGGGCTGATAGAAATACGGGGAAAAGAGATGAAACTCCTCCTCCTCGATGAATTGATATTGTCGAAATTCGACAGCCATTACCTCCGGCTCAAAAAAATATACGATAAAACCCTGCATATCATTGATACTTATCACCCCGACGAAATAGCGATAGAAGCACCCTTTTACGGCAAAAACGTACAATCCATGCTCAAACTCGGAAGGGCACAGGGGGTAGCCATGTCGGCGGGGCTGTCGCGCGAAGTGCCCATTACCGAATACGCACCGAAAAAGATAAAAACCGCCATTACCGGAAACGGAAATGCAAGCAAAGAGCAAGTCGCCGGTATGCTTCGCAATCTGTTGAAAATAGAGGAATTACCCATGCATTTGGATGCTACCGACGGGTTGGCGGCAGCGGTGTGCCATTTCTTTAATATGGGGAAAAAAAGCGGTGTCAAGAACTACTCGGGATGGGCTTCTTATGTAAAGAACAACCCGAAAAAAATCATCCGGTAAAGCACGTAAAAGGGCAATATCACAATATCTCGGCGGATAAACCGCGGTCCAGAAGCCCGGTACATATGGCTTTCATCTCGTCATAGCTTCCGTGCTTCACAGCGGCTTTGCCTTTATAATGCACCAGCAGGGTACATTGTTCGGCTTGCAGAAGGTCGTGCCCGCAGACTTCCATCAAGGTATCGATGACGAAGTCGAAAGTGTGTACGTCGTCATTGAACAGTATGACTTCGTATATCTTTTCCTTTTCGGTAGCTGCCTGCCGGCTTTCTTGTATTTTTTCTTTCGAACTCATGGGGCAAAATTAGAAAAATATTCGAAAAACCATTCCGGAACCCGGGTTCCGGAATGGAAGGATAAACCATACGACTTTCAAATGAAGTGAATGGGGTTAGCAGGGAATTATTGAATCAAACTCTTGTCCGGTTCGCCGGTCAAAGTAGCAAGAAAAGTGATAATTTCATCTACTTGCTGTTGGTTTATCTCTTTGCCGGATTGTAATTTTGCCATAATTCTGACGGCATCTTTCAGGTCTTTTACACTACCGTCGTGAAAATACGGGTAGGTTTTTTCGATATTGCGTAGGGAAGGGACTTTGAATACGTATTTGTCCGCTTCGTTTTTAGTGATATCATAGCGCCCGTTATCGATTTTTTCACTGTGGGTTTCTTTCCAATAGTCGCCGTACAAACCGAATTTTTGGAACATATTGCCTCCGAGTAATGCGCCTGAATGGCAAGCGGTACAGCCCGCATCGATGAAGGTTTTCAATCCGCGTTTTTCGCTTGTGGTCAGAGCGTTGTCATCGCCGGCAATATAGCGGTCGAACCGTGAGGGGGTGACGAGTTTCCGTTCGAAAGCGCCGATGGCTTTTTTCATATTGTCGTAAGTGATGGGGTTTTTATCTTCGGGAAATGCTTCCGCAAACATTTTTTTGTATTCCTCAATTTTAGAAAGCCTGTCCACAACGGCTTTTTCGCTGGGCATCGCCATTTCCACAGGATTGAGTACGGGACCCCCGGCTTGTGCTTCTACATCAGGTTCCCTGCCGTCCCAAAATTGGGCTATATGAAAAGCCGCATTGAGTGTGGTTGGGGAATTTCTGCCACCCAATTTGCCGTCATTTCCTTTGGAGAAGGGTTGGTTGTCCACTCCGAAAGTGTTGAGGTTATGGCAGGTGTTGCAGCTTTGGGTATTGTCTTTTGATAGGCGTTTGTCGAAATACAATGCTTTTCCCAAGGCTACCTTTTCCGGAGTGATGGGATTGGCAGGGTTGTCAGCCACTCCGGGCAATGCGGCGAACAGCGACCTCGCCTGCTTGTCCAAAGCTTCAAATGCTCCGGTATTTTCCGTTTTTTGTAAGTCGTCCGTTTTCCCGGCGGGTTTTTTCCCGGGGTTCCCGCAAGCGGTTAATACGATGAGCGTCAATCCGAAAATGATTTTTTTCATAGGAAGTGATTTTTGTGTTCTGATATTACAAAATTAATCGCCTTCCGGCACAGGGGACACCTTTTTTGAAAGAAAAAATCTATCACCGTAGCGCAGTCTATAAGAAAAATTTATATGATGCAATTTTATGCGTAGAGACGTTGCATGCAACGTCTCTACCACGAACAAAATTTTATAGCAGAGTCTGGTTACAGGGCATTTTATTATAGTCATCACGGCACGTTTCTTGTTTACAAATAAGTATCTTTGTATCGATACAAATCCATTCGTAATGAAAAAAATAAGCTGGCTTCTCGTTCTTTTCGGTATGTTGTCCCATGCCCAATCAGGTCCATTCGACACCTTGTGGAAACAAGTCGAAACCTATGAATCCAAAGGCTTGCCCCGCTCTGCCATCGAGGTGGTCAATACCATATACGACAAGGCAAAGGAGGCGAACGATGCCGGGCAGTTAATCAAAGCCTTCCTCTACCGCTCGAAATATACTTTGCAGACAGAAGAGAATGCCGAGTGGGAAGTCATCCGTGACTTGAAGTCCGAAATTGCGCATTCGGAGCCCCCGGTACGGAATATTTTGGAGAATGTATTAGCCAATTTGTATTGGCAATACTTCCGTGCACATTCGACACGGTATTACGATAGGACACAAATGTCCGTAAAAGACACAGCCGACTTCCGTACGTGGTCATTGCCGGATTTATTCGGAGAAATATCGACGCATTTCCGCCATTCGTTGGAGCATGCGCTAATTTTGCAAAACATCTCCCTGGAACGCTATTCCGTATTGCTGGAGACGAACAGGAAAACCCCGGAATTTTATCCCGCATTGTATGATTTTTTGGTTCAAGATGCTTTGAATTTTTTCAAAAGTGAGGAAGGCGGATTACTTCAACCCGAAGTACAGTTTGAATTGGACAATCCCGCATTACTCGGCGATAACGAAACCTTTTTGGAAGCGGATTTGACCTCTGTGGACTCCCTGTCGCAGAAACGTCAAGCCTTGTTGCTGTACAAAGAACTCACCCGTTTTCACAAACAGAAAAACCACTTGCCCGCCTTATTGAACGTTACCCTTCAACGCATGGACTTCGTCCATAGTCATGCCGTATTTCCCGGTAAGGATGAGGTGTATCTCAATGCTTTGCAGCAATTGAAAAAACAACATACGGGAGAGGCTTATGCTACCGTAATAGATTTTCGTTTGGCGCAGGAATATGTTCGCCGCGCCAAATTACATACCTTGGGTGAGAAAGACGCCCATTCGGAAGATTATGTAAAAGCGGCAAGCTATTGTCATGAGGCTATTCGCGCATTTCCCGGTAGTGACGGTGCGGGTATGTGCCGCAATTTGCTCGCACAAATAGAACAGCGCACCATCCACCTGCAATCCGAACAATTTGTCCTCCCCGGCAATAAAAGACGTATGTATGTGAGGTACAGAAATATAGATAAGTTGTACATCGAGATTTTCAAAAGTTCACATGACTTCAAAGAGCGTTTGCGCCATGAGTATTCGTTTGAAAATAAGATAAAAAAAATCTCCAAACGTCCATTGGTAACTTCATTCGAAGCGGAATTGCCGCTTCCCGCCGATTATCACGAGCATTCTACCGAAGTGATTTTACCCGCATTGCCCGCAGGGGAGTATATCGTTCTGGCACGTTCGATACCTGACGGTGGGAAAAAACCTGTTCAGGCATTCGGTTTTGTCCAATCTACATCCATTGCCCTTACGGAAATACGGAGGAAATCTTACGTGGAGCTTTATGTGGCCGGACGCGATACCGGTGAGCCTCTGTCCGGTGCCCGGGTGCACCTGTACAACATACCGGGCAGGTATGCGACGAAGATAGACAAACAACTCGTCACCGGCAGTGACGGAAAAGTTGAGTTCGCAGCGAACGACAAGTATTTCAACATATATGTTGAGGTCACATACGACGGGGAAAAAACGTTATTCGGACCTATTAATTATTACAATTATTACGACAACAGGAACAACAAATACCGTGAGGACAGGGTGTATATCTTTACCGACAGGAGTATTTACCGCCCCGGTCAAACCGTGTATTTCAAAGGGATAGCCGTTCACCGTGAGGAAGATGCTTCGGAGGTCATTGCAGATGCCGGATTGGAAGTCAGCTTGCTGGACGTCAACAACCAGGAGGTAGCCAAATGGACCGGTACGACCAACGAATACGGTTCGGTGAGCGGAACGTTCGTATTGCCGGAAGGCGGATTGACGGGACGTTACACCCTCAAAGTAGAAAGGGCGGGCATCCGTAAAAAAGGCTACCGGTTCAATGCGTATCATTCCATTATGGTAGAGGAGTACAAACGCCCCCGTTTTACCGTTTCCTTCGATACCATCCGCCGGGTGTATAAGGTAGGGGATACCATCCGGATACAAGGCAAAGCGGAATCTTATGCCGGCAGCAATATTTCCGGCGCCGGCGTGAAATACGAAGTGGTTCGCAAGGTGAATTTACCCCGTTGGATATACTATTTCCGTCCTTATTTCACACCCGGTGAATCGCGTATCATAGCCCGTGGAAAACTGGTTTCGGCTGATGACGGAACATTCGAAATACAATTTCCGGCATTGCCCGACAGGAAAATTTCCCCTGATGATTTGCCGGTGTTCAATTATGAAATAAAAGTGGAAGTGACTGACATAAACGGGGAAACCCGGACCGGTATTACGAACGTAAGGGCGGGATATCACAGCATTGTACTCGATATGACGTTTCCCGGGCGTATAGGTCCGGATATGAAAAAAACCGGTTTTGAGCTCAAAGTGAGAAACCTAAACGGTGCTCCTGCGCCGGCTTCGGGGGAGATAGCCGTTTATAAATTGAAAAATCCCGATCGTGTACTGCGCCCTGCACCTTGGCAAGCTCCGGAATTTTTACCGTTGGACAGGGAGGAATTTATCAGGAATTTTCCGCATGACCCATATGGTGATGAGCTGAATGAGACCAAATGGGAAAAAGAGCAAACCCTGTGGCAGCAAACCTTCGATACACAAGGGGACTATTCCGGAACGTTGAAAGGGCTCCAATCGTGGAAACCAGGGAGGTACCTGATAGAGGTCAGGGCAACCGATCCCTCCGGCAAAGAAGTCGTGGAAAAACGCTTTTTTACCGTTGCCGGACGCAAAGCTCATGAGTTTTCCCTGCCGGAAATATTGACCCTGCAAGTGAAAAAAGACACTTATAAGCCCGGAGATATTGCCCAAATCACGGTTGGAAGTGCCGCCAAGGATGCCTATGTCTCCGTATGGGTGCTTCACAATGACAACCGGGTGGAGAAATACAACTTACGTCTCAACGGCGAAAAGAAAACCCTGGCAATACCTTTGTCAGAAAAAGATTATGGCGGAGTGCGGATAAAGGCTTTTACGGTGAAATACAACAGCTTCGTTCAGAGGGAATTGGTGCTGAATGTTCCCTATCCGGAGACGGAATTACAAATCGAAACGGAAGTATTCAGGGACAAAATACGCCCCGGTGAAGAGGAAAAATGGTCTTTTCTCATCAAAGGACCCAAAGGGGATAAGGTAGCTGCCGAAGTCCTGGCATCCATGTACGACATGTCCCTCGATCAGTTCTTGCCGCACCGGTGGAGTTTTGATCCCATCTATTACAAACCTTTCAGGAACAATGTGCGGATATCGGGAAGCATGTCCTTTGCCGGCGAATCGTTCCGTCAATACATACCGCCTTTACCTTCTCCCTTTCATCCCGAACAACCCTTGATGCGTTTCCGGTGGTATGGGTTCGGTTTTTACAAATGGGGTTTATATGGATATACGGACGGTGGACCCGGAATGGTCCGCGCATTGGGAGTAAGGAAATCAATGCGAATGGAAAAACAACCGGTTCCTGTGGAAGCGGAAGTATTAGAGGAGGTAGAGGTAATAGAGGATCTAGCAGAGGACACGAATGCCGAAGCCGGGCATCCCCAACAGGAGGAAGGGGAGTCCGGAGCACAAGCGGGTTCTGCCGGGCAAGTGGCTGTGCGTACCCATCTGCAAGAAACGGCATTTTTCTTTCCCCAATTGCGGACTGACGAGCAAGGGTATGTTCATTTGGAATTTACCTCACCCGAGGCATTGACCCGCTGGAAACTCATGCTTTTGGCACATACCCCGCAACTCAACACTGCGCTGGGCACCTATGAAACCGTTACGCAAAAGGAGCTGATGTTGATGCCGAATCCACCGCGTTTTTTACGCGAAGGTGATAGGATCGTCTTTCAGACGAAAATCGTCAATTTATCGAAACAAAACATAGCCGGTAACGTGCTGTTGGAGCTCAAAGAGGGAGTGACGGGGGAGCGCATTACCCGGAAAATCCTGAACGGGAAAAACAAAGACCAACAGTCCTTCGATATACCCGCAGGCGGTAATACCGTCGTAGAGTGGGAGTGGACGATACCCGGTGATGTACAGGTGGTACAATATACCGTCAAAGCCCAAGCCGGAGCCTTTTCGGACGGAGAACGAAACCTGCTTCCCGTATTGACTAACCGTATGCTGGTGACCGAAAGTATGCCCATGTGGGTGGGCAGCGGACAGACGAAAACTTTCCGGATGAAAAAACTGGCATCGTACAAGCCGGCTACATTGAAAAATCATCTGTTGACATTGGAGGTAACCTCCAATCCCGCTTGGTATGCAGTCCAGGCATTACCCTACCTGATGGAATATCCGCACGAGTGTTCCGAGCAGACTTTTGCCCGCTTGTACGCCAACACATTGGCGAGCTATGTGGTGCATTCCAATCCGAGGATAGAGGAGGTGTTCGACCAATGGAAAAGTTCCGGAGCGCTCATCAGCCAATTGGAGAAAAATCCACGTCTGAAAACCATTCTTATCAGCGAGACACCCTGGCTCCGGGATGCCCGGAGTGAAAGCGAACAAAAGAAGCGAATCGCATTGTTATTTGATCTGAATAAATTGAGCCGGGAGCGAAATGCCGCATTGCGGAAGCTGCAAAATATGCAACTGTCAGGCGGAGGTTTTCCCTGGTTCAAAGGCTCGAACTATCCGAACAGGTACATTACCCAACATATAGTCAGCGGGTTCGGTCATTTGAGAAAACTGACCGGAGAGGATTTGATTAATGAAAACCGCCGGATGATAGATCGCGCCATTTCTTTCCTCGATGAGGAAATAGTTCGGGATTATAAAAGAATATTGGAAAATGCGAACCGTTTTTTAAGTATGGAAGTCAACAATGACGGTGAAAAAAGAAAAAATGATTATCTGAAAAATTATAAAACGGGAGCGTTTCAGATTCATTACCTATATACACGGAGTTTCTTTCCCGGAGCCGGGATGAACAAGGCGTTGCGGGAAGCCATGGATTTTTTCAAAGAACACGCCTATTCCCACCGGCATGAATATCCGCTGCATACCAAAGCCTTATTGGTATTAATAGCAGGCAGGGAGGGCAGGAAAGATATTGTCGGTGAATTAATCGCATCGATGAAAGAGACGGCTGTGTACAACGATGAACTCGGAATGTATTGGAAAGGAAATACGGCGGGATATGGATGGTATCAGGCACCTATCGAAACACAAGCACTCGTCATAGAAGCCTTTTCCGAAGTTACACAGGATACCGCCAGTATCGATAAGATGAAAATCTGGTTGCTCAAAAACAAACAGACCAACCGGTGGAATACCACCAAAGCCACTACGGAAGCCGTCTATGCCTTGTTATTGCAAGGAACCGATTGGTTGGGAGATACCAGTGAATTTGTAGAAATAAACATAGGAGGTAATACCCTAGAACCCATGAAATTACAAGACACGAAGGTGGAAGCCGGTACGGGGTATTTTAAGACTTCCTGGCATCCGGGGGAAATTACCCCTGAAATGGCGGAGGTCACTTTGCACAAGAGAGATAAAGGTATCGCTTGGGGGGCGTTGTATTGGCAATATTTCGAGGACTTGGATAAAATCACTCCGGGCAAGACTCCTTTGAGCTTGAAAAAAAACCTGTACAAAGTAACAAAGGGACACCGGGGAGAACAACTCGTTCCGCTGGATAGAGCAGGCGGATTGAAAGTAGGAGATTTGGTACGCGTCCGGATAGAATTGAGGTCCGACAGGGATATGCAGTTTATCCACATGAAGGATATGCGCGCTTCCGGGTTGGAACCCGTGGATGTATTGTCCCGTTACCGTTGGCAAGACGGTTTGGGCTATTACCAGAGTACCAAAGATGCCGCTACGCATTTCTTTTTCGACAGGTTGCCCAAAGGGGTTTATGTGTTCGAATACGACCTCCGGGTGAATAATTCCGGTGATTTCAGCAATGGAATTACTTTGATAGAGAGTATGTACGCCCCGGAGTTTAGAAGTCATAGCCAAGGAGAGAGAATACAGGTGGAATAAAAAAAATCCTTTATTTTTGCTCGTAATAATTTTTCAAAAGCCACACAGATGAAAGACAAGGAAAAAGCCGCCAAACTCAAAGCATTACAACTCACTTTGGATAAGCTCGATAAGACATACGGAAAAGGAACCGTGATGAAACTGGGAGATTCAGCCGTAGAGGACGTGCCTGTCATTCCCTCGGGCTCTTTGGGATTGGATATAGCCTTGGGTGTAGGGGGTTATCCGCGGGGGCGGGTGGTGGAGATTTTCGGTCCCGAATCATCGGGGAAAACCACATTGACCCTGCACGCCATAGCCGAAGCCCAAAAGCAAGGAGGCGTAGCGGCTTTTATCGATGCGGAACACGCTTTTGACAGATATTATGCCGGGAAGTTGGGAGTAGATATCGACAATCTGATCATTTCACAGCCCGACCATGGCGAACAGGCTTTGGAAATAGCCGATAATTTGATACGTTCGGGAGCCATCGATATCATCGTGATAGATTCAGTCGCCGCATTGACACCCAAAAGCGAGATAGAAGGCGAAATGGGTGATTCGAAAATGGGACTACATGCACGTCTGATGTCGCAAGCCCTCCGGAAACTCACGGGAGCTATTCACAAGACACAATGTACGGTTATCTTTATCAACCAATTACGCGAAAAGATTGGAGTGATGTTCGGCAACCCGGAGACGACTAACGGTGGGAATGCCCTGAAATTCTACGCATCGGTACGTATCGACATAAGACGCCGTACACAGATAAAAGAAGGCGATACGGTGACGGGAAACCGTACCAAAGTGAAAATCGTAAAAAACAAAGTGGCACCCCCGTTCAAAGTGGCTGAATTTGATATCATGTATGGTGAAGGTATCTCAAAAACAGGAGAGATCATCGATTTGGGAGTAGAATACGGTATAATCAAAAAAAGCGGTTCGTGGTATAGTTACAACGACACCAAGCTCGGACAGGGAAGGGATGCGGTAAAGCAAGTGATAGCCGATAATCCGGAACTCGCCGAAGAGCTCGAAACGAAAATAAAAGAAGCTCTGGCGGATTAGGGCGGTCAGAAATTACCGTTGGATAATACCTCTGCAATCTGCTCTGCGGAGACTTCTTTTTGTTTGCCGGTTTCCATATTTTTCAGGCTGAAAATGCCTTTTTCCATTTCATTACTTCCCGCCATTGCCACATAGGGAATCTCTCTCTTTCCGGCATAAGTCATTTGTTTTTTCATCTTGGCATTGTCGGGGTAGAGTTCGGCTTTGATGCCGTTTTTGCGTAATTCCAACACGGCTTTCAAACTGTATAAAGCTTCGCTTTCGCCGAAATTGATAAATAGAATATCCGGTTTGGGAATATTCACATTTTTGAATAATTGCAATTCATCCATTACCAAATATATCCTGTCCAATCCGAATGAAATACCGATTCCGCTCATATTTTTCAATCCGAAAATTCCGGTCAAATCGTCGTAACGGCCGCCACCACCGATAGAACCCATTTGCACGTTTTCGGCACTGACTTCGTAAATGCTTCCGGTATAGTAATTTAATCCGCGTGCCAGTGTGATGTCAAAAATGATTTCCGACCGGCGCACCCCTGTTTTTTCTATGTTTTGTAGCACAAATTCCATTTCGTCCAATCCTTTTTGTCCGGTTCCGGAAGCGGAAAGTAAACCGCGCAACAAGTTGATTTTTTCCGGATTACTACCCGGAAAATCAAAAACAGGTTGGATCTTGTCAATAGACTTTTGTGAGATTCCTTTTTCCGTCATTTCTTTGATAACGCCTTCTTTCCCGATTTTATCCAATTTGTCCAGCGCTACTATAAATTCGGTAAATTTGTCTTTTTCAATGAGTAAATCCGCCAAGCCCGACAAGATTTTCCGGTTGTTTATTTTAATTTTTACCGGCAATTGTAATTCGCTGAAAACGGCATCATAAAGCAAAGCAAATTCTACATCTTGCCATAGTGAGCGGCTTCCCACCACATCGGCATCGCATTGATAAAATTCGCGAAAACGTCCTTTTTGCGGTCGGTCGGCACGCCATACGGGTTGGATTTGATAGCGTTTGAACGGAAAACTCAATTCGTTTTGGTGTTGCACGACATAACGGGCAAAAGGAACGGTAAGGTCGTAGCGGAGCGCTTTTTCCGAAATTTTAGGGGTCAGTTTTTTACTGTCTTTTTCGCGCCATAAATCATCGTTTACTTTGCGCAGGAAGTCGCCGGAATTTAGAATTTTAAAAATCAGACGGTCGCCTTCATCACCGTATTTTCCCATTAAAGTAGATAGATTTTCAAACGAAGGTGTTTCGATAGGAGCAAAGCCGAATAGTTCGAATTGCCGTTTTATCGTATCGATG
>CAZQPD010000082.1:0-13875 GCA_964595235.1 uncultured Polaribacter sp. | reverse complement strand
AACAAAGAGGAAAAGAAAATCCGGATTCTATCTTTTTGCATGATATATTTTTTCAACAATTACAATCTATATCATTTGATAAGAATGCACATTTTCTTAAAAAATTCAATTCCGTTCTTTGACAAATAAATCAACCCCCCGACAAAATGTAATGCTACCAACCCTAATAAACTAAAAGCAAACACCTTGTGAAAGGTCTCCAAAGTCTCTTGAAATTCTACCCCTTCGGGAAATGCTCCTCCCAAATCGTATTGTAACGCGCCGGTTTTGTACATCATGATAAAACCGAACAATGGGGTGAGAATCAATAATATGTAAAGGAGTTTGTGAACGGATTCCACCACTACTTTGTGCAAGGGTCCGTAGTAGTCGAGTTCTTCCGGCAACCGATCTTTGTTCCGGCGTTTTATTCTCATTCTTATCAAGGTGAGAATCAAGATGATGACACCGGGTACGGCGTGCATTCTAAAAGCGTTCATATTGGCTTCGGTGAATTCCAAATCTTCCAACATATTGCCTCTGATAAATGTAAAAGCAAGTAACAGGAAGGTAATCCAATGAATCGCTATTAGGGGTTTCGGATATTTTTCTTGTGGTTTCATGGCGGGTGTTATTGGTTTGCAAACAAAGTTATAAATATTTTTTAAGACTGTTTTTCCTCTGTTCTGTGAAAGCGCCTGTCGAAGTATTCTTTGGCGGAATCGACCAGATAATAAACGACAGGAACCAAATACACGGTGATGAGCAATGAGGAGGTCAGACCACCTATGATAATCCATGCCAATCCGTTTTTCCATTCACTGGCGGATCCTTTTGCCAAGGCAATAGGCAACATACCAATTACCATGGCTATGGTAGTCATCAAGATAGGACGCATACGGGTTTTTCCTGCTTCTATTAGTGCTTCTGAATAATGTAGTCCTTTTTCTTTGAGCTGGTTGGTAAAGTCCACAATCAAGATGGCATTTTTGACCACCAATCCCATGAGCATAATCATTCCCAACAGGGCAAAAAGACTCAAATCGCTCAATGAGAGGTTCAGTGCCAACAAGGCGCCTATGACAGCAGCAGGTATGGAGAACAGGGAAACGAAAGGATAGACAAAACTGTCATACAGTGCGACCATAATCAGGTAGATGAGTATGAATGAGATGATCAGCACATTGCCCAATGCCCCGAAGCTGTCGTTTTGTTTTTTGATATCGCTCCCCCATACCATGTTCATGCCTTCCGGCAATGGGTGGTTTTTGATGAAATCGGTAACATAACCCGCCACAGTTCCCGAAGGTACACCGAGGGCATCAGCGGTAAGGGTAACCGATGGTTGCCGGTCTTTGCGTTCCAGCAAAGAGGGACTTTTCCCCCGTTCGATACGGGCGATTTGCGATAGCCTTACAGGCATACCCTTCGGGTTGACTATGACGAGGTTCTTCAAGCTCTCGTAATCTTTTCTGTCCGCCTTGTCGAATTGTATTCTCACGGGGTATTCCGTTCCGTTTTCGGTGATGGTCATATCATCGTCTCCGGCAATGGCGGTACGAAGCGCCATACCGAGGTATCCGGTAGTAATTCCCAAGCGTTGCATCTTATCGGTATCGGGAACGATTTTGTACTCCGGGCTGCCTTCTTGTACGGACAGTTGTACGTTGTCCATACCCGGCAAGGTGTCGATGGCGTTTTGCAGGGCTGTCGCCGTCTGCATGACCAAATCCCTGTCACTGGCACTCAAAGTAAGCTCGATGGGTGATGTCCGCGCTACCAGTCCGAGTGCAGCTATGGAATATTTGGCTTGTGGAAAACGCTCTTGGAGAACTTCCCGCAATTGCCTCATATAAGCTTCGGTCGATAGGTTATTGCGTTCTTCGAGCGGTTTGAGTTGGATGGTAAACTCCGTTTTGTTGGGCGAACCGAATCCCAAGCTACCAATGGCTGAACTGGGACCTCCGATATTGCTGAAAACACTTTCCACATCGGGTTGGTTCAAGATGAAATTTTCGACTTGCGTGGAGAGAATGTTGTTTTCTTTCAGGGTAACGTTCTTGTCATATTCGAGATTGAGACGGAATTTGCCTTGGTCACCCGTTGCGATAAGCTCTTGCCCGATGATTTTTTGCTTCATCAGGACTCCTGTCAATGCGATGATAAGGAGCATTACCGCCCCGAATATGAGCTTGTGGTTGAGCACCCATTTCAGGTTGTTGCCGTACCATTCGATAAATGCTTCTAACCGGTGTTCGAACCAAATGAGGAATTTGTTAAAGAAATTTGTAGGTTGGATATCTTCTTTTTTCCCGATACGGGAAGCCATCCAGGGCGTAAGTGTGAATCCTACCAAAAGACTGGTAAGGGTGGAGGTGATGACCACTACCGAAAACTGTTTGAGCATATCGGCGACAAAAACTTGCAGGAACAAGATGGGCATGAATACCACCACATCGACCAAGGTGATGGACAAAGCCGAGAAACCAATTTCCATCCTTCCGTCCATAGCGGCTTTCCGTTTTTCTTTGCCCATATCCAAATGCCGTTGAATGTTCTCCAATACCACGGTGGCATCATCTACCAGAATACCGATAATCAGGGACATAGCGAGTAGTGTCATCAGGTTCAGGGTATAGTTCAGGAACCACATAACGGCAAATGCGGTAACCAGCGAAGTGGGAATCGCCACCAATACGATGAGGGAATTGCGGAAACTTCGAAGGAACAACAACATGATGATGGATACGAGAATGACGGCGAGTATCAGGTCGTGAACCACGGCATCCACCGCTGCTATGGTGTTGTCGGTACTGTCGTCGGCGATGATGAATTTGATGCCTTTGTCCGCATTGGCTTCTTCTATCATTTTGAGGCGTTCACGCACTCTTTTGGATACGTTTACGGCGTTGGCATCTCCTTGTTTTTTCAGCAATATCCCCACACCTTCCTTGCCGTTATACCGGCTGACGGAGGATATTTCGGCAATACCGTCGGTTATGTATGCGAGGTCTTTTACATAGACGGGGTTGCCGGGTTGCGGCATAGCCACTTGTACGTTTTCAATATCTCCGGGCGAATGGAATTTACCCGTCAAACGTACCAAACTGCGCTCGGTATCCGTTTCTATGGCACCTGCGGGGACATCCTTTCCCGACATTTTTATGGCTTGAACCACTTGCATCAGTGAGAGCTTGTACAATTTCAGTTTTTCCCGGTCCACATTGACTTGTATCTCACGTTTTTCTCCTCCGAGCAATGTCAGTTCCGCCACCCCTTTGAGTTGTTGGATTTGGGGGAGGAAATCGTCTTCGAGCAATTGGTAAAGTTCCGGGGCGGGTATGTCGGATACCACACTGATGGACATAATGGGCAGGTCATTCGGTGATACCGTGCTCATCATGGGGCTTTGAACGCTCTCGGGCAAATCGTTTCTGATGTTATCGATGTAGCGCTGTGCGTCTTGCATGGCTATATCGAGGTTCGTGCCGTAATTCATGTTGGCGATTACCACCGAAACATTGGGCAGGGATTTGGTAATCATATAATCCACTCCTTCGAGTTGGGACAGGGCGTCTTCTATCTTCTCGGTGACCGAACTTTCCACCTCTTGCGGAGCGGCACCGGGATATACGGTTTTGATTACGATAACAGGCTGGTCGAAATCCGGCATCAATTCATAATTCAAATTCCGGTAACCGATGTACCCGAGCAAGATGAATACACTGAATAATACGATGATGAGAGAGGGTCGTTTTATGGATATTTCGGTAATGTTCATGGTCGGAAGTTTTTTTCGGTAGGAGTTATTTGGTTCTTACGGGAGCTCCGTCGAACAGGTTGATAAATCCGGCGGTCACTATCGAATCTCCGGGTTTGACACCTGCGTTGATGCGCAATTTGCCGGGATAACGCGTACCTACTTCTATCCCGGTAAGTACGGCTTTTCCGTTTTTGATGAGATAGACTTTGGGCTCTTTTTCCGAACCGGTTACGGCTTTGGCAGGTATGACGGGTTTCTTTCCGTCCGTTCCGCCCGATGTGGAAATATACTTGCCGAACATTTTCGATTTTATCTTGTTTCCTTTGTTGAGAAGGGATATTTCGACAGGGAAGGTATTGCCGGGAGTTCCCATGTTCCCCACGCGGGTGATTTTTCCTTGCAACGGCATACCGGGGAACCTGTCGGGATAAACGGTTGCCACATCGCCTTCGGCAAAGCGTACGAGGTCGCCTTCGGGAACGAAAAATTTAAATTTCAAACGGTGCAGGTCGGTGAGCAATACCAGGGGGACTCCCGGTGCGGCGAATGCTCCCACCTCCTGGAATTTCATGGTGATGTATCCATCGAACGGAGCCCGCACGGTGGTTTTGGATATTTGAGTTAGAATGCTTTGTTTTTTTGATTTTGCGGTTTTGATACCTTGTTGTACTTTTTCGAGTTTGACCCCGGGAACGGCATCTGCTTCGGCAAGAGCTTCGTAGCGTTTGAGGTCTTTTTCCAGGGTTTCGAGTTGTACGTTTACCTGCCGCAGTTGGTGCCGGAGCATCCGGTCATCGAGTTTTACCAAGGCTTGCCCTTTGCGCACTTTATCACCTTCTTTGACATAATACTTGAGTATCTTGCCTTGTATATCCGCATTGATACGCACTTCTTTGTCAGCTTCGAAGGTGCCGGTATATACGGCAGAGTCTTTTACATCCACGGCTTTTACCACTTCGGCGAATACCTTGACGGGCTTGCTTTTGTCGTATTGATACACCCGGTTTTCGGTGATTTGTTTGTTCTCCTTGAGTTTCAGCACGATTAATACTACCAGGGCTACGAGTATGAGAATGTTGATGATCTTGTTCATTTTTCTATATTGTATTGGTTGGTAATGATTATTATTTGACGGGAATGTTTCCTGTGAGTTGTTGCCATTGCATT
Organism: uncultured Polaribacter sp.; assembly: GCA_964595235.1. GTDB lineage: Bacteria > Bacteroidota > Bacteroidia > Flavobacteriales > Flavobacteriaceae > CAZQPD01. The sequence continues at coordinate 8,966 of CAZQPD010000082.1, read as the reverse complement.
TTGGCTTTCAGGTAATCCACGATGGCATCGAGTTCGTCTTGTTGAGCCTTACGCAGATCGGCATCGGCGAGCAAGACGTCAGCCAGCGGGGCGATTTGGTGTTTGTGTTGCAGCAGGGTTTTGTTGTATAACCGTTCTGCGGAAGCTACCCGGAGCCTTGCGCTTTCTATACCGGCTGCAGCGATGGCAAGGCTGTTTTCCGCATTGGCGGTTTCCATTTTTATCTTATCGGCGAGGAGTTGTGATTTCAATGCGGCATTTTCCCTTTCCAGTTTGGACCGGTTTACCTGTTTGCGCCATGAGAAATCCCATATCGGGATGTCTATTTTCAGTCCCACGAATGATTTTTCATAAAAATCGAGAAAATCATGGGGTTTTTCATCGTATCCGTAACCTGTTTGTCCGTAAGAACCGTACAGCATGACGGAGGGCAGACGGCTTCTGCGGGCATTGCGAATGTCAATGTCTGCCATTTGCTCACCGGCTTTGGCTAATTCCAAATCGGTGATACTTCCGGCTGACCGTGTAGATAATTCTATCAGTTCGATATCTGCCGGAATATCCAAAGCGGTCTTGCCGTCTATCCCCATATTGAGCCGTAAAGCTTTCAATATACGCTCGTAAGAGGCTTCGAGTTGTTTCTTGTTGAGATATAATTCATCGAGTTTGAGTTGTACCTTGTCTATGTCCGTGCCTGTAACGAGTTGTTGTTCTTTGAGTAATTGCAATTGGTTCATCAGGGTATGGGTATTCTCGATGTTTTTTTCGACGAATTGCAATTTGTTTTTGACTATTTGCCCGGAATAATAAAGATTGGCAACCGTGAGGTATAGTTCCTCTTTGCTTTTTCTCGTCTTTAACCCCGATACTTCGGCGGCTTGTTCCAGCTTGTCGATATTTCCGTATATTCCGGGGTGGTACAGGGGCATACCGGCTTGTACGGACAAATCGATATTGTGAGGGACTCCGAATTGAGCGGCATTGTACATCCATTCGGGTGCCATAGAGTTGAACGTATGTGCGGGCATGAGTTGGGTCGGTAGATCAAAGAAGTATTTGTAATCCGCTACGACATGTGCCGAGGGCAGTAGTTTTCCTTTTACCTCTTTGATTTTCATGCGGGTAATGGCTTCTTCATTTTCCAGCATCCGGATTTGCGTATTGTAAACCATGGCGGAGTCCGTACAGCGTTCGAGTGTCCATTCCTGGGCGCGCAAAGCGGTTATCCCCGCCGGTACCAAGGCGAACATTGATAGCAATACCCAGTGACGAAAGTTTTTGTATATCGATGTCATGATGTGGTCTTTATGGAGTTAATTATCAATTCCGCTACGTGGTCGCTTCTCTTTTCGAGCATATCGTTATATGCGGTGTCATCTTTGCCGAGCAGGCTTTTTAATAACGGCTTCGCCATAATGGGAAATACACTCAATGATATCATATCGGTAAGCAAGCATTCCACGGTAATAGGACGGATTTTCCCCTCTCTAACCGCTTCGTTTATTTGAGCCTGCAAAAGCGTTTTCATTTCCCGTTTCGGTTGAAGTTCCGATATTTTTTCCATTATACCGGGATTCCGTTGTAACTCATTGATTATAAACCCGGGTATATAGGGATGTTGTGCTATAAAACCCATATAATCCTTGGCGAAAAGCCTGATTTTGTCAAATAGGGATATATCCTTCTGTATTATTTTTACCAGTTTGGGTATTATCAATTGAATAGCTTGCATAAACACCGCTTCGAACAGTTTGTCTTTACTGCGGTAATAATAATGCAGCATGGCTTTGTTGATGCCTGCTTCATCGGCAATCTCTTGCATACGTGCGCCGGTCATTCCCTTGCGAAGGAAAATTTTTTTCGCCGCATCGAGGATTGTTTCTTCGGTATTTTTTGTCTTTTGTTTAACCATATTATTTAATTAAATGATTTAACCAAACGGTTGACAAAAGTACAACAATTTTTCAAACTGCCAAATATTTTTTTTGAGACTACCGGAAATAATACGGGTTTTTCAGGATAATGGACACGTAATCAGACGTATATAAACCAATGATTTTCTTGCCGTTATGGTGTGGCTGCCGGGGTTCCGCGGGTATTAAGTCAGGGTCTGCCTACAATAACCATTATCATAAAGCCAGGTCGCGATTTTTCTATCATCGGAAAGATGGGGGATTTTGTTCTGCCCTCCCAATTTTCCAAGGCTTTTCATATAAGCATAGAAAGCGTTTTTTTCTACGGGGGTTATGACGGCTGCCCGTAAGATGGCACCTTGTGTAAGGTCGCGGTAGTAGGAGTTCTGCCGGTTCATCATTTCTTCGATTATCCTTGCGAAAGATCCGGGGTCGGACGGGGGCGTTTCGAACTCCACCAACCATTCATGGTACGGTAAGCCTGCCGGCGGACGAACCTGCGGTGCGACGGTGAATTCCTTTACTTTGGCGCCGGTTCGTTTTTGTGCTTCGGCGATGGCATTCTCGACTTCCTGCGCTATGACGTGTTCGCCGAATGCGGAAATGAAGTGCTTGATACGTCCGGTAACTTTGATGCGGTATGGGTTTAGCGATACGAACTCCACGGTATCGCCGATATTGTATCCCCACAGCCCGGCATTGGTGTTGAGGATAATGACGTAGTTGACTCCCTTTTCTACTTGTCGAAGGTTTAGTCTCACCGGGTTTTCCCCATGAAATTCATCTGCGGGAATGAACTCATAATAAATTCCCGCATCGAGATTCAACAGCATACCTTCATCATAGCCGGCGTCTTGATAGGCGATAAAACCTTCGGAAGCGGGATACAGCTCCAAATAATCCACTTTCCTGCCTATCAACTGTTCGAATATTTTCCGGTAGGGGGCAAAATTGACTCCACCATATACGAACAGGCTAAAATCCGGAAACACCTCACCTACTTTGCGCCCTGTTTTTTCAATAATTTTTTCGAAATACATTTGCACCCACGATGGGATTCCACTGATCAGCCGCATATCTTCCGGCAGGGTTTCCCCGATGATTTTATCCACCTTCTCTTCCCAGTCTTCGATACTGTTCGTCTGCCATGACGGCAAGCGGTTTTTTTGTAAGTACGGGGGCACGTAATGGGCTACTATCCCGCTCAATCTCCCGGTCTTGATACCACCGGTCTCCCCGAGTACGGGGCTGCCTTGCAAGAATATCATTTTACCTTCGGTAAATTCTGCATTTCCGGTACGGGCTATATAGAGCAAGAGGGCATTGCGAGCGGCTTTTATGTGTGTGGGCATGGACTCCCAGCTGATGGGTATGTATTTGGCACCCGAAGTGGTGCCGGAAGTCTTGGCAAAATACAAGGGCTTTCCGCGCCACAATACATCCTGTTCGCCGGAAATGATGCGTTCGATATACGGGCGCAAATCTTCATATTCGCGGACGGGCACACGCCGGACGAAATCCCGGTAAGTACGGATTTCTCCGAAGCCGTGTTCTTCGCCGAACCGGGTACCTGCCGCCGCGGTGATTAACTCTTTGAAGGTTTTCTCTTGTGCCTCATGCGGGCGGGCGGCAAGCGAATAGGTTCTCCGCCGGATATGGGCGGCAAAGGCTTTTGCCAAATGCTTCTTCAATCCCATGATATCAATCGAATTCCAAGTATTGTTCCGGGTCCACGGGAACCCCGTTTATCCACAATTCGAAGTGCAGGTGCGGACCGGAACTCTCTTCCCCTTCCGAACCCGCCAAGGCGATGACTTCCCCGGCTTTTACTTTCTCACCTTGTTCTTTCATCACGGATGAGTTGTGTTTATATACCGAAATAAAATTGCCGTGATCGACCATGAGTACATATCCGGTAGCCGCCGACCATTCGGAGAACAATACCTGTCCGTCGAATATGGCTTTGACGGGTGTATCTTTCGTAACGGCAATATCCACTGCATAGTGCTTTTTGGTAGGGTCGAAATGTGCAGTGACCACCCCTTTGACGGGTGACAGAAACATTTCGCTCACTTCTTTGTCGCTTATGTCGTTGATAGAAAAAGACTTCATCCGTTCCACTTCTTTGCGGAACAGAGAATCCTGATGGCTGGCATACATGCTGTCGGCACTTACGGGAGGCATATGCCGTAGTGCGGAATCCATCGCATTGTGAAACTTTTCCGCAGGAACTTTTCCCGACAGGATTTGTTGTAGCACATACATCTTGGTTTCCAATGCCTGCTGGCGTTCGGTAATGGACTGCAGACTGTCGATGAGCAAATGGGTTTTTTTGCGCAATTGGGCTGACGAATAACCGGGTATGTATTCCCTCAACGGGGTAAAAGCTATCAGCAGTATGGTCATCAGTATCAACATCATGGAGAAAAGCCCCCCGAATACATATACGTTCAGCCGGGTGAGCTTGAAGGATAGTTTTTCCTCGTAGGTATCATCGTTGATGATGACCAACCGGTACTTGTTCGTAAGCTTTTTTTGAGCTTTTTTCTTGTTTTTCTTTGCCATTTGGGGCAAAGTTACAGGAAATATTTTATTACTTTGCGCTATGAAAAGTTTTTTTGTCCGGACGGTTACGGACTGGTACCGGCGACATCACAGGCGGTTGCCTTGGCGCGAGACCAAAGATCCGTACCGGGTTTGGGTATCCGAGATTATTCTCCAACAAACCCGTGTGGCACAGGGGTTGCCATATTATGAGAAATTTATCGAAACTTTTCCCGGTTTGGAAGCATTGGCAAACGCCGGAATAGACCGGGTACTCCGGGTATGGCAGGGACTGGGTTATTACTCCCGCGCCCGCAATATGCACCAGACAGCACGATATCTGTCGGCAGAGAACGGCGGGGTTTTTCCGCAGACTTTTGAGGAGTTGTTGAAGCTAAAAGGCGTGGGGGATTATACCGCTTCGGCGATAGCTTCCATTTGTTTTGACTTGCCCGTACCCGTCGTGGACGGAAATGTTTACCGGGTATTAAGCAGATATTTCTCCATCCGGGAACCCGTACCGTCTGCCGCAGCGCACAAACTGTTTAAAAATTTTTCAAAAAGCCTGATACCGGAAGATGCCCCCGGCATTTACAACCAAGCCGTCATGGAGTTCGGGGCAATACAATGTGTTCCTTCCCGCCCTGATTGTGGCAAGTGCCCTCTGCGGGAAAAATGCCTGGCATTTGCCGGAGGCGATGTGGAAAAATTACCGGTAAAATCACCGAAAACGAAAACCCGGAAACGTTACCTCGAATATATCGTCCCACTGACCGCTGACGGAAAAACATTGATAGAAAAAAGGACGTCGAATGACATTTGGAAAGGTTTGTACCAATTTCCCTTAATCGAATTTGACAAGCAGGTTGCTCCCAAGCTTGTTTTTTCCCACCCGCTGACGCGGGAAATATCAGGGCAGGCAAACATCCCGCAACCGCCGGAACCTGCTTATAGCCTACGGCACAAACTTACCCATAGGGAATTATTCATCAGGTTCTGGGTATTAAATGTCGAAACCATCTACAAACAAGGACTCATCATCTCTTGGAACGACTTGAGCGATTACCCAGTACCCACCGTCATCGATATGTTTAATAAAAAAATTTCACGTACATTTGCCAATATATGAAAAAGCTCATCCGGTAATGAAAAATATCTTAATAAAATCGGACAATTACAGCTATACTGAAAAGGGTGAAGGACAGCCGGTTATTGTCCTCCACGGATTGATGGGGGATTTGAGCAATTTCGACGGCGTATTTAATTTTTTTCCTGCCAAAGGCTACCGGGTTATCATTCCGAAACTGCCCGTATATACCTTACCGATTCTCAAAACCAATGTCAAGAATCTCGTCTTATACGTAAAGGGGTTACTCGATAAACTCCAACTCCGTGATGTCATCCTGTTGGGAAACTCATTAGGAGGTCATATTTCTTTGTACTTCACCAAATTGTTCCCCGGATATGTCAAAGCCATGATTCTGACCGGCAGCTCGGGATTGTATGAAAACTCCATGGGGAGCAGCTATCCCAAAAGAGGCGACAGGGAGTATGTAAAAAAGAAAATAGAAGAGGTATTCTACGACCCAGCCATAGCCACGGAGGAATTGGTCGATGAGATAATGGAAACCATTAACGACCGCGGGAAAATCATCCGCACCCTGGCATTGGCAAAGAGTGCTATCAGGCATAATATGGCAAAGGATATCCCGAAAATGAAAATGCCCGCATGCCTTGTATGGGGACGAAATGATAAGGTTACCCCTCCCGAAGTGGCGGAAGAGTTCCACCGGTTGTTCCCCGATTCTGATTTGTTCTGGATAGACGAATGCGGACATGCACCCATGATGGAAAAACCGGATGAATTCAACGATATCGTATATCAATGGCTTCAAGACCGGGGAATTTAATGTCAAAAAATCCTGTTCTTTGTGATCATACGTTCCGCACAATTTCTCGCCAGCAATACCAAAGTAGAAAAATGCCCCTCCTTGCCATTGCCCGAATATGCTTTTACCGGACGTTCCAATGTGGGAAAATCCTCGCTTATCAATATGCTCACCGGAAGGAAAAAATTGGCAAAAACTTCCGGAACACCCGGTAAGACACAACATATCAACCATTTTATCATCAACGACGAGTGGTACCTGGTCGATTTGCCGGGTTACGGCTATGCGAAAACATCCAAGACCAACCGGAAGAAATTCCAGGATTTCATTATTCAATATTTTTCCAAGCGCAAGCAGTTGGCTTGTGCTTTCGTACTTATCGATATCAGGCTGGAACCACAGCGTATCGACCTCGATTTTATGGAGTTTTTGGGTGTCAATGCCATTCCATTCTGTATAGTGTTCACCAAAGCGGACAAACTGAAATCCTCACAAATCAATAAGAATATCGCACGTTATAAAGACCGTATGCTGCAAGATTGGGAGGAAATGCCCACTTACTTCATCACTTCGTCGGTTACCAAATCCGGCAGGGAGGACCTGTTGAATTTTATTGAATCCTTGAACGAAGATTTGATGAAATGAACGAAAGGGAATTGCACATCGTGTATGAAGACAACCACCTGCTGATAGTACACAAGCCGCCCGGGGAAATCGTACAAGGTGACAAGACCGGCGATGTGCCGCTACTCGATAAGGCAAAACATTATATCAAAACCACTTACCACAAACCGGGCAATGTATATCTCGGATTGGTACACCGTATCGACCGCCCCACCGGGGGGTTGGTCATTTTCGCCAAGACGTCCAAAGCATTGAGCCGGCTCAACCTGATGTTGCGCGACCGGAAGATAGACAAAACCTATCTCGCCGTAGTCAAAAACCATCCGCCGGTAAATGATGAGGATACCTTAATTCATTTTTTGAAAAAAAACGAACGGCAAAACAAATCGTATGTGGTAAAATCCGGCACGAAAGGAGGGAAAAGAGCCGTATTACATTACCGGAAAATACAGGAGGTGCGCAATTATTCCCTGCTGGAAATCCGTTTGGAGACAGGGCGCCACCACCAGATACGCTGTCAATTGGCACATGAAGGTCATCCCATAGCCGGGGATTTGAAATACGGCTTTCCGCGAAGCAATGCGGACGGCAATATTTCCTTATTGGCTTACCGCCTGGAATTTCTCCACCCGGTGACGAAAGAAAGGTTATTGGCCGAAACCCCTTTTCCCCGGACGGGATTGTGGAAATGGTTCGAAAAACCTTAATCCTCCCGGATAAAAACCGCATAGAGAATCGACTGGAAAATCGACAGTAGCAGGCTGAAAAGTATGGCTATTCCGAAATTATCCACACGGAATCCGGCTACCATTGAGCTGGCGAGAAAAATGATGATCCCGTTGATGACAAACAGGAACAAGCCGAGCGTAAGAACCGTGATAGGTAAGGTAAAAATCACCAACAACGGACGTACGATAAGCCGCAACAAGCCCAATACGACTGCCAGGCTCAATGCAGCCCAAGCTCCCGAAACGTGTACTCCCGGAAGGAAATACGCAAGAACCATGGCTGCTATGGCGGTCAGCACGAGTTTGACGAGAAGTTTCATATCGTTTTCGTTATGTCATCCTTATCCGGAAAAAACCGGAATAAGGCGGGTTAGACTTTGAAGGTCAAGACCGGTTTTACGGCGTGGTTTACCAAATCCTCGCTGATACTTTCGTTGAAGAAACTTTCGATGCCTTTGCGCTGGCGGGTAACCAACGTGATGACATCCGCTTGAATGTCGTTGGCGAAGTTCAATATTCCCTTTTCTATACTGCGGTCGTTGTATATGTTCAGGCTGTATTCCGGCATGTTGAATCCGGATATGAATTCGCGCATTCTGGTAGCTGTTTCGCGGGTGGTCTCGAAGTTGTGCACCGTATTGACGAACAACAAATCCACTTTACTGTTTCCGAATGACTTTTGAAATTCGAGGAACCGCCCAAAAGCCGGTTTTATTTCACCGGAAAAATCACTGGCGAACAGGAACCTTTCGGGGAGTTTTATCTCCGTTCCTTTTTTGATTACCCAAACCGGAATATCGGAGTTTCTCACCACTTTTTCCGTATTGGAACCGATAAACATTTCTTTCAGTCCGCTGGCACCTTGTGAACCCATTACGATAAGATCACAACCGAGTTCCTTGCTGTAATTGATTATGCCACTGAAAGTCTTGTGAAATCTCACTTCCTCGTGTACGGTTAGACCGTTCAAAAAATCAAATGACATGAATTCCTTCATTTTTTCATGTACTTTATGAAGGAAAAGCAATTTGGCAGGATTACTGGTGTCTCCGTGGGAATCCAAATCGAGTTCACCACTGGGCAAATCTATCATGTGGAGCAAATATATTTCGGAGCGGTTAATCCCTGCTATATTGGCAGCATGCTTAAGGGCGCTTTTGGATTGGTCCGAAAAGTCAACGGGAACTAATATTTTTTTCATTGTTAATCAGTTTTAACAGATTTTATTCTATGTAAAGGTACAAAAAATATATGAAACCGGGAAATCA
>CAZQPD010000081.1:0-3194 GCA_964595235.1 uncultured Polaribacter sp. | reverse complement strand
GGGTGTCGTTCTCCCCTTTTACCACTTTGTATGCCACCCGTTCGGCTTCATCTTTCGATTCGGAGTATTTGTTCCCCATAAACCGCTTGATGGAATATATGGTTTTCTCGGGATTGGTTACCGCTTGGCGTTTTGCAGCATCACCTACTTTGCGTTCGCCTCCTTCTACAAAAGCCACCATCGAAGGCGTGGTACGTTTGCCTTCGGAATTCGGGATGACTACCGGCTCATTGCCTTCCATCACGGCTACGCACGAGTTGGTAGTTCCTAAATCTATTCCTATTATCTTGCTCATTTTTTTTTAGAATTATGTTGTAATGAAAATAAGTTTGTTAATCGCCACAAAGGGGACAAGTTTCATGCCAAGCGGGAAATGTATGCCATTCTGACAGTGTGAATTTTTCCATTAAAAAAAAATTTGTACTTTTGGCAAAGCAAAAAATTTATTAACTCAAAAAATAATTATCATGAGTAAATTTGATGAAAAAATGGAATTATACACCGGTGAGATGAAAAAGCTCGGAATCAGCTTTGACGCCGGTTTGTTCGAAAAAGTAGCAAAAGGTCTTGGCCCCTCTATCTACAATCGCGATGCAGAAACCGTATCTTGCTCGCAAGAAAGCGAATTGGAAACGGTAAAGAAAAACTTCCTGATTAAAAAATTAGGCTGCAAAGACGGTAGCCACTTGGATGATGCCATCAAGAAAGTTTGTGACAAGATGGGTTCAGCCAACCGCAACAAGTACCGCGCTATATTCTATTACCTTCTGGTAAAAGAGATGGGTAAAGAATCGGTTTATTAATAAGTACCCTGAAGGCTTTCAAACCGGCAACCCATCGAAGTTGCCGGTTTTTTTTTATCTTTTTTCCACCCAAAAAATAACAAGATGACAAAACCTTTCTTGATTTTGCAGTTCCGTCCCGACGACAGGGCGGCGGACAACGAATACGAAGCGTTTTTGAAATGGGGCGGCATACCTTCCGCCAATGCGGTTCGAATACGAATGGAAAAAACACAACAGCTGGCTTTGAACCTGGACGACTATGCCGGTGTGATAATGGGCGGAAGTCCGTTTAATGTCAGTGACAGTATCGTGGAAAAAACCGTCATCCAGCGCCGTAGCGAACAGTTGGCTTTTTCACTGATGCAGGAGGTGATGGAGCGGGACTTTCCCTGCTTGGGTATATGCTACGGGCTGGGCATTTTGGGTTCTTGCTGCAACGGGTTGATATCAAAAGAAAAGTACAGCGAGGAGGTCGGCGTGGTGGACATCCACCTGACCGGTGCAGGTAAGAAAGACCCCATCACAAAGGGTATGCCCGGGGTATTCCCCGCAATAGTCGGACACAAAGAAGCCTGCCAATACCTCCCTCCGGGAACCGAGTTATTGGCTTATTCGGCTACTTGCCCCACCCAATTGGTACGCTATAAACACAATGTATATGCGACACAATTCCACCCCGAACTCGATGATGAAGGGGTAAAAGTCAGGGCTTATGTCTATAAAGAGGCAGGCTATTTTCCCGCTTCGGAAGTAGAGGAAATCATCCGTAGAACTTCAGGGAAAAACCTAATCCACCCGGTAAAGATTTTGAGAAATTTTGTGTCTATGTACGCAGACACCTCCGGAATAAACAAGGGCTTTTGACAGTTTCTGTCAAAAGCCCCCGGAAATTTTTCTATTAATAATGAAAATTATTTTTTTTCGTATTCATAAGTCCCATCCGAGATTGTGGTAGAGGTCGGCAAAATCGTAACAAGATGACTTGTTATAGGAAAGTCCTCTTCATTATAAGTATAATTCCCTGTGAACAATGTCTGGTAATCATAACCCATGAAACTCACAACAGTCGTATAATTGAGCATATTATTTTTATTTTCCATGGGTGATTTTACAGTGCGAATATTAATTACAGGGTTGTTTTTATCATCGTATTGTACTTCGGAATGGAAAACATAAGGCACTCCATAATAGTCTTCGGTATATAAATCAAGGGCCACAAAATTCCCATTCTCAAATTCGACAGTACCGGTCATAGTCACGGCTTCACCCTCCGAATTATAATCAGAAGTTTGTACCTGAACCGGATAATCTCCATTATAAGAGAAGAAAGATTCTGCATGGGTCAATTCCCTGTCCTGGTTATATATTTTTATTTCAGAAATTTTTCCCTGTTCGTTGTATGAATAAGTCTGGACGGAATAAAAGGCTCCGTTTTGTGTTCCTCGAATAGAATCCAACAGCCCTGCTTCTTCGTCCCTGTAATAGTAGGTATAATTGATAACTTGTGAGCCAATGGTTTCCGTTTTATTCGTAATCAACCTTCCTTCATACTCAAAAACCGTTGTAATAGTGTTTTCGTCTTGTTGGGATTTATCACTGGACTCTGATGGCAGAAACGGATGTAATAAAGCTTGCAAGGGAGTTAAACCGGGGTTGGTCGTTGTAGTTGTTAAAGTAGATTTAACCGGTACGGTCAGAAGTTCTTCTTGTTGCTGTTGTTGAACATCATCATCTTCACCACAACTTGCAAAGAAAATAACAGCTAAAACAGAAAATAACAATAAATTTTTCATATCTCTGGGTTTTAATAAATTAATATAGTTGTTTTTTTTCTACGGCATAAAAAAATTTTTACAAAAATAATATTTTTTTTTTTACCTCGTAAACACCCAATTGACTTCATCCGACAAATTAGCATCGAATCCATATCCTTCGAGATTAAAAGCCTTCAACCGGTGCGGGTCAGTGATTTGTTCTATTGCAGCAAAACGCGTCATAAGCCCCCGCGCGCGTTTGGCATGGACGCTGATTACCTTGTATTTTCCGTTTTTGTATTCTTTGAATACCGGCGTGATAACCCGGAAGCCCGGGTGGGACAAATCAACGGCTTTCGCATACTCGTTGCTGGCGAGGTTGACCACGGTTTCATCCGGTTTGAGCTCCGAGAGCAAATGCCGGGTCAGTGTATTCCTCCAAAATGCGTATAAATCCGGATATTTTCCCACTTGCAACCTGGTTCCCATCTCAAGCCGGTAAGGGCGTATCAGATCGAAAGGGCGAAGTATTCCGTACAGACCGGACAGTATCCGGAGGTTCTGTTGTAAATACATGCATGAGGCGTCAGGGAGTGTCCGCACATCCAACCCCCGGTAAGCCGTTCCGTCGAACATCACAGCTGCATGACGCTGC
>CAZQPD010000080.1:0-9278 GCA_964595235.1 uncultured Polaribacter sp. | reverse complement strand
AGTTACAACACCGCTTTGGGAAGACATGCACTGTTTTCCAACACCACGGGAAATTTCAACACCGCAAACGGAATCTACGCACTGTATTCCAACACCACGGGCTATAACAACACCGCAAATGGAAACTCTGCACTGTATTCCAACACCACGGGATTTCGCAACGCCGCAAACGGAAATCAGGCACTGTTTTCTAACACCACGGGCTCTAACAACACCGCATTAGGATATTACGCTTTTTATTCCGGTACATCTTATAGCAATTCTACTGCTCTGGGTTATAATGCGGCTATCACTGCTTCTAACCAAGTCCGTATCGGTAACAGTAGTGTAACCAGCATAGGTGGCTATGCCGGTTGGTCTAACCTTTCGGACGGAAGGTTTAAAACAGGAGTACAAGAAAACGTACCGGGGATGGATTTGATAAAAAAGCTACGCCCCGTTACCTACCACCTCGATATGGATAAATTGGCACAGTGGCAAAAAACACCGGATAGTTTACGCTTGCGTAAAGCCGAGCAGAAAAAAGCCGCCGAAGTGCAAGTCGGGTTTATCGCACAAGAAGTAGAACAAGCCGCACAAGAGCTTAACTTTGATTTTCATGCCGTAGATAAACCCAAAAATGCAGAAGATGCTTACGGTCTCCGCTACGCCGAGTTTGTACCCGTACTGGTCAAGGCATTACAAGAACAAGAGGCGAAAATTGAGGAGCAGCAACAACTAATAGAAAAACTGACCGCCCGTATTGAAGCATTGGAAAAAAAATAACCGGAGGTATGCTGAAAAATCACTAATCACGTGAATAAGGAATAGAACATGTTTTAGGTTTTTTTAGCTTATCCGTCATAAATATTAATCTCAAAAATCAAAACCATGAAAAAAATCATTATCATCAGCCTGTTGTTTGTACATGGGGTTTTTTCGCAGGCATTTCAAAACAACTATTTGTGGAACCAACACCATTTTCATGACTTAAATATCGAAAGAATAAACGAAGAGAGTTGCATCGTATCCGGAAATATCTTTGATACCGGAATGAATGCTTTTGTCCCCGTCGCTTTACGCTTGGATTCTACCGGACAAATCGATTGGGCGAAAACCTTTTCGTCCAACGGCCAACAAAACCTCCGCTTTTTCGATTCGGTGGTATATCATCAGAACGGACAAATGATAGCCGTTACCGGTTCGGTGGAGGTAAACGGACATAAAAAAGTCTTTATTGCCACGTTCGAGCTCGGTTCCGGTTTGCTCATCTACAATAAATATTACGATATCGTTTCACCCAACTTCAACAGCACGGGTTTACATATCATCTATACACAAGCCGATCATGACGGTGACGGCTTTGCTGACCCGGGTTTCGTCGTCGGAGGGTTTTTCAGTAATTCATACAGCCTGGATACCTCTGCGATGAATATTGGATTTGTCTTACGCACCTCTCTTGATTTGACCCCGGTGTGGACTATCGAAGTGGACAATACACCGGGGGGAAATCAAGATTATAATATGGTCAATAAGGTGGTAGAAACCCCTGTGGGGTACTTTCTGACCGGTGGCTCGAATGACCCCAATTCATCTCAACAGGGTATTTTGGCGCATATGGTGGATTTTTCCGGTACTGCATTGTGGACCAACGGATATGTGTATGGGAATTCCCGGGATGTCGGTGTGGACGCCTACTACGATCCGGTATCACAGCACTTGTTCCTTTTGAGCAACTTTTCGATTACCCACCAGTTTGCCATTACCGTATTTGACCTGACGGGAGCGGTCGTCAACAGTTGGTACTATACAGAAAACAACTTGAATCATTACGGATTTTCCATAGACGAATCGCTGAGTGACCCGAATACTTTGGCCATTACGGGCTATGCCCGTCAGTTCGTCTGGTCGGATGCCAACGGCAGTTATACGGGGCAGACTAATGCTTTCGTATGCGAAATCGACAAAACAACCGGAGCACAAGTGGGTCATGCGAAAATTTTCGCCGTTCCGCATATCGAACCGTCTGGAGACGAATACAATTTCTGGAATGCCCAAATGCCGTTGATATATTACCCCGATATTGCTTACAGGCAGGGGTCGCCTACCGGTCCGTACCACTATATTGCCGGATATAAGACAGACTCCAATTACGTCGAGGCAAATGTGTTCAAACTACCGACATATGAGAGTCTGTGTACATTCTACGATTTGAATTTTGTCGCCAATTCATTTAATCTTATTAATTTTACTAATGATATTTCCGGGCCCACCCCCGTCACGCCATACAATACGAATACCGTATATAGTGATATTACTCCGGTAGCTACGGATTGCAACGGGGAAGCATTGGCAAGTGGAGGATACGGCTCTACACCGGAATGGGAGGCATTTCCCAATCCCGCCGGAGACACCTTATACCTATCCGGTATAAATGGGGCGGAGTACCATATTGTCAACTCCGCAGGAGTGACAGTAGCAAAAGGCACCTTGCCGGCATCTTCCGCTATTGACACGGGCAATTTGAGCCCGGGGGTATATTTTCTAAAAATAACCGATGGGAAAACTTATTTGTCTGAAACCAAATTCATAAAAAAATAATATCCGGTAATCCCTTTGAGACCGGGACACAAAGCCTTTCTCCTTTCTTTTCCACAGTCCAACCACAACCTGATGAGAATGCAGACTATCTACCGCCCGCACTTTCCTGAAAGGGAAGACGGGCGGTTTTTATCTTGTAGCTACAAGTAGCCCCCCGCGGAAAACGGAAGTGAAATATTGGCTTTTGCGGTAATTTTCTATCTTTGGTGATAAGGAAAAAACCGAGACGTCAGAACAACATGAGTATCCGGAGCATAATATGGTGGATATTGATGATACCTTGTTTTTCCGTTGCCCAGCCGTATATAAATTATACGACCCGCAACGGATTACCGAGCAATCACGTCTATAAAATCGTCCAGGATATACGGGGGTTTATATGGATACTTACCGATAAAGGCATTACCAAATTCGATGGTGAAAAGTTCAAAACATTTACAACCAAAGAAGGTTTACCCACCAATGATATCTGGGAAGCCAGGGTGACTCCGGATGATAAATTATGGTTTTTTTCCAAGTCTCCCAAGCTCGGATATATCGATCGTGACACGGTTTATAGCTTTCCGCCGGAGGGTGGAAATACCGTAATGTACCCCTTGGTTATTCTGCAGAATGGAAACGGGATAGCTTTTTTCGATTCCAAAAGGTTTTTCCGGTTTCACAGGGGAAAATGGAAAAAAACTCCGTCCGGATCCATGCCCGGCAGGGGAAATTTTTTTCCTTTACTCAGGCACAATAAGTTGTATTTTTCATTCAACCGGGGACAGCTGGAGTTAATAGACTCGACCGGGAACGGGTTGATGGCTTTCCGGAAAGAAAAGATGAAAATTTATTATTCTTCACAGCTGAACGACAGCTTATTCGGGATATCCGGCGACAGCCAGTACTATATTGTCAATCTCAATTCACATACCATATATGAGCGCACGTTAGGATTCGTGTCGAAATACGTTCGTTTGTTAGAATTGAACGGAAAAATCCACATTTCCGGAAAAAATTTCGTGGGTACGTTAGATGAAAATTACCGGATAGACCCGCTGATTCACGTTTCCCCTCATTTTGAGTCACACCAGTCCTTTCTGGACAGGCAAGGCAATCTTTGGATAGCTACCATGACACAAGGTGTCTTTTTTATTCCCGCCGTCAATGTCAGTTGTCAATATGCCTTTGCCGGGCATAAAGTATCTAAAATCATCAATCTGGCAGGGAAAACCATCGTACAGGTATTCGGAAAAGGTTTTTATGAATACGATCCGGTGAAAAAAACTTTTAGCCCGTATATAACGGAAACGGAAGTTCCCTTGGATGCACTATACGTACCTTCGATCCGGACCACTTTTTTCGGTTCGGGGGAAAATTTTATTAAAATAAAGAACAACTACCGCAAGGAATATCCCGGATTGAAAAAACAGAAAAAAACACTTTACAACGGTGGAAAATTGTATTCCATCATATCCGGCGGATTGAGAATAATAGATGCCGGTAGTATGCGTATAGAAAATCACATCCCCCAATTCGGCATCAGGGATATGGCGTTCTATGACAACGGGAAGCTGCTTGTAGCCGGTCCGGACGGCATTAAGGAATTGCGTGATTCGGTATTGGTTCCGTTCGAAAAACTGTCTGCATTGAACCAAAAGACGATATTGCGGATTGAGACCATATCCCCTTCCCGGTTATGTATCGGCACCGATGGTTTCGGGGCGTATATATTCGACGGTGATTCTCTCGAAAAGCTCGAACATTCCGGTTATTTATCCGTCTCGTGGATATTTCCCCAAGACAGCGGTTTATGGTTGGCAACGAACGACGGCGTTTACCACTATGCATTACAAGACGGCACCTATAAATTAATGAATACTTACGGTATGAACGACGGACTCTTGTCGCCCATTGTCAACACTTTGACGGTACGGGACAGCATAATTGTAGCCGGAGGAAATACGGGTGTCAGTATTATACCGGTACGGAAACAACCGGGACGCACTCTTTTGGATTTATTTTTTGAAGAAATTAAATACGGTGAACATACCATCGGGGAGAATGATAAAATAACTTATAACAATTCCGGAGGCTTGGAGGTGAAAGTTGCCGCTATAGATTTCTCCACGGGCAATAAATCCGCTTTTGAGTACCGCCTGTTGCCATTGAGTGAAGAGTGGAAAAACACCCATTCCAACCGGCTTAATTTCAATAATTTAATGCCGGATGAATACACTTTGGAGATACGGAAAGGGGATATATCCGAATCCGTCCGTTTTGAAATAACACCATTGTGGCATCAAACTACATTGGCGAGGCTCCTCTTCGCCATATCAGGGTTGTTCTTGTTCTCCATGTTATTATTGCTCTACAGGAAAAGGGAAATCAACAGGCGGGAACAAGAGTTGAAAACAGCCAAATCAATGGTGGAAAATGAATTATACGCCTTGCGGGCGCGTATGAATCCCCACTTTGTGTTCAATGCCCTGAATGCTATTCAATATTTTATCAATAACAATGAAACACTCCAATCCGAAAAATATTTGGTGAAATTCTCCCGTCTCATACGCCGTTTTTTCGATTATTCCAAATTGGACGAAGTATCGCTCAAGGAAGAAAAGGAGTTATTGGTAAACTATTTACAAATTGAAAAAATGCGTTTCGGAGGGCGTTTGAACTACCGCATCGAATTCGATCCGGAACTAAACCCCGGAATGCGTATTCCGGCACTGCTGTTACAACCCATAGTAGAAAATGCCGTCAATCACGGTATCTTTCACAAAGAAGGAAAAGGTACCGTAACGGTGAAATTCCGTAAGACCGGAGAATACTCCTATGAAGTATGTATTCTCGATGACGGGGTAGGCAGGAAAAAAACCGCCCGGCTTACGCCGAGACACAAGCGGAAAAAGACACACAAGTCAAGTGATGTGCTAAGAGAAAGAATCGACTTGCTCAACCGTTCCGGTAAATGGGCAATACGGTACGATGAAAGAGACTTGGACGAACAAAACCAAACAGGAACACAGATTTGCTTACATTTTCAATACTTATAAATCATGAACGAATACACCGCTATATTAGTAGATGATGAAGAAAAAGCCTTATTGAGCTTGAGGCAAAAAATCGAACGGCTTTTTCCCTCGATAAGTATTCTTGCTGCCGAAAACAAACCGGAAGAAGGAATCCGGCAGATCAACCGGTTAAAGCCCGATATTCTGTTTCTCGATATAGAAATGCCGAGAATAAACGGATTCGGGGTTTTGGAACGGATTGACGAACCGCAAAGTGAAGTGATTTTCGTCACAGCATACAGCCAATATGCCATACAAGCCATTCAGCACTGTGCCATCGGATATGTGGTAAAACCCATTGATGACGAAGACCTGGAACAAGCCGTCAGCAACGCCGTAAAAAACCTGAAAGAAAAGAACGCCTTATTGAAAAACAAGGCATTGATCAACAACCTCACCGGACCCGATTCCGAAAAAAAATTGGCAATCCCGTCACATACAGGCTTGTTTTTTGTCAAAATGAAACGAATCATCCACCTCCGGGGCGAGAAGGGCTATACCCGTATCATTTTGGATAATGATGAAAACATTTTGAGCTCTTTTTCTTTGGGGAAATTTTCCGAATTGCTTGCAGACAGCTGTTTTTTTCAAGTCCACCGCTCCCATATCGTCCACCTGGACAAAATAAAGAAATACACCCATGAAGGATACCTCATTATGGAAAACGGCGATAAAATACCCATCAGCAGAATGAACCGGGATAATTTCCTCGAACGGATGAAGTGTTGAACATTTCAGGGTCACCGGATTGAAAAATTATTTTGTAACTTGCGGCGCTTTAATTAATCACAATACCTATCACATGAAACATTTCGTTCTGTTTATTGCCATAGCCGCCGGTCTGACCGCCTGCCAACAAGAAAAAACCGCTTATGTCAATTCCGAAACGGTGGTCAAAGACTATTACGTCATGAAAGCCTACCAAGATTCTTTGGCCAAACAAGAAGAAGCCTTCAAGATGAAATACGACCGGCAAATGCAGGAATTACAAAAAGAGTTCAATGAGTTCCAGGCAAAAGCCAGGAAGATGAGTGCAAAGAAAGCCGCGAAGAGAAACCAGGAAATCAACCAAAAGTATCAACAAATACAGCAAATGCAACAAGCCGAGAGCTACCAGTTGCAACAACAAAGCCAACAGCGCCTGACCGAAATTGTGGAAGAAGTAACAGGATTTATAAAAGAATATGGAGAGAAAAACGGTTATACCTATATATTCGGCACCAGTGACATCAGTCCCACCGTGCTGTATGGAAAACCGGAAAACGACATCACCGACGAAATACTCGATGCCCTCAATGCCGGACATGACACCCCGGACACCGGTAAGAGTCAGGAAGTAAAAAAAGACAGCGTCAAATAGGGTCATTCCGAACGAACGAGGTACGAGTGAGGAGGAATCTTTTGAAATCTGTAAAAAATAGGAAAGATTTCTCCCTCCGGTCGAAATGACACGAACCTCCAACTATCAACTAAAAACTATCCACTAACAACTACAAAAGATTTCTCACTCCGCTGACGCTCCGTATCGAAATGACACGTGTCCAACTATCCACTCACAACTATAAAAACTCACGTATTTGAGGGTTTGTCAACGGTTCCAATACAGCGGTTCCAATACAGCGCGGGCCGGCATATCAACCGTTTTCCTTTTTATTCTTGTTCTTTTGTTTCATGGATTCGCCGATTTTGTTGGCGGCGGTAAACGACGCCACCATATCGTTCAGCATATCGCTTCCGGCTTGCGGTGAATTGGGAAGCAGAATCAAATTCGAATCGGTGCTCTGTCCGATGGCTTGCAGGGTGTCGTAATGCTGTGTCACGACGATGAGTGCCGAAGCTTCTTGCGAATTGATTCCCACGCGGTTCAACACATCGACACTTTCCTCCAATCCGCGGGCTATCTCCCGGCGTTGGTCGGCGATACCTTGTCCTTGCAACCGCTTGCTTTCGGCTTCCGCTTTGGCGCGCTCTACGATGAGGATCCGTTGGGCATCCCCTTCGTGTTGGGCGGCGATTTTCTCCCTTTCGGCGGCATTGATACGGTTCATGGCTATTTTGACTTTCTCGTCGGGGTCTATATCGGTGACCAATGCCTTGACGATATCATAGCCGTATTGAAGCATGGCGTCTTTGAGCTCGCGCTGAATAGCCAGGGCGATTTCGTCTTTTTTGACGAACACATCATCCAATATCAATTTGGGAACCTCGGCACGTACCGTATCGAAGATAAAAGCGCGGATTTGTTCATGCGGATTTTGTAATTTATAAAAGGCATTATATACATGTCCGGGCTGAATCTGGAATTGTACCGAAATTTTCAAATGTACGAACACATCGTCTTTGGTCTTGGTCTCCACAATGACATCCAATTGTTGAACCCGGAGGCTGACTTTCCCAGCAACGCGGTCGATAAGCGGTATCTTGAAATTCAATCCGGCGTTGTACGTGCGTACGAACTTTCCGAAACGCTCTACGATAGCCACGGTTTGTTGTTTGACGACAAAAATACCGGAGGCAATGAGGATAACTAATAAGAAAATAAAATAAGGCATGGGTATTGTTTTTTTTGGTTAAACATTTTCAAAAATACTAAAAAACAACGGACTCCGGACAAAAAACACCTCTTTTTACGCTATGCGTAACAAATTATGGTTATTTTTGCCGTAAAACACGGCTTTATGATTGAAGATATGCACGCGCCGCTTACGCCTTTGTCAGAAAAAGGAGAATTCGGGTTGATTGAACATTTGACCGCTGCGGTCAAATTGACCCGCAAACAAACCGTCAAGGGTATCGGTGACGATGCAGCCGTGTTGGATATGAAAGGTAAAATGACCCTGGTTTCCACCGATATGCTGGTAGAAGGGGTGCATTTCGACCTGTCCTATATGCCGTTAAAACATTTGGGGTACAAATCCGTGGTGGTGAACCTGTCGGATATCTATGCCATGAACGCCGAAGCCACCCACATTACCGTATCCATAGCCGTATCGAACCGTTATACGCTGGAAGCCTTACAAGAGTTTTATGCGGGTATCCGGCTGGCGTGTGATATTTATGAGGTGGATTTGATAGGTGGGGATACCACCACTACCCCGCAGGGCTTGCAGATATCCGTTACCGCCCTCGGACAAGCGTATAAGAAAGACATCGTTTACCGCAGTGGCGCCCGTCCGAATGACTTGCTCGTGGTCACCGGGGATTTGGCAGGTGCCTATCTGGGGCTGCAAGTGCTGGAACGCGAAAAACGCGTATTCGAAGTGAACCCCAGGCACCAGCCCGACCTGACTCCTTATGACTATATCATAGAACGCCAACTCAAACCCGAAGCCAGGAAGGACATCGTCAGGCTACTGAAAGACCTGAATGTCAAACCCACGTCCATGATAGATATTTCCGACGGACTTTCGTCCGAAATACTGCATCTGTGTCATGAATCAAAGACCGGATGCTACCTGTACGAGGATAAAATCCCCCTCGATCCGCAGGTCATCCGCACCCTGGAAGAATTCGACCTCGAACATACTACCATCGCATTGAGTAGCGGCGAAGATTACGAATTGCTTTTTACCATCCGCCAAGCGGATTATGATAAGATAAAAGGCAATCCCAACCTTACCGTTATCGGGTATATGGCGGATG
>CAZQPD010000079.1:0-6195 GCA_964595235.1 uncultured Polaribacter sp. | reverse complement strand
CAGCCCCTAACTATCAACTCAAAACTAAAAACTATCAACTATAAAAGATTTCTCCCTCCGGTCGAAATGACAGCGCCCCTAACTATCAACTCAAAACTAAAAACTATCAACTATAAAAGATTTCTCCCTCCGGTCGAAATGACAGCGGTGTCATTCCGAACGAGCGACGATAGGAGCGAGGAGGAATCTTTCCAAACAAGGTATAAATCAAAAGATTTCTCCCTCCGGTCGAAATGACAGCGCCCCTAACTATCAACTCAAAACTAAAAACTATCAACTAAACACTATTCACTCACAACAATCCCCCGCTACCGCCAATAATTCGGTGCTTCTTTGGTGATGGTTACATCATGTGGGTGGCTTTCTTTGATACCGGCGGCGGTGATTTGGACGAACCGGGCTTTTTTCAGTGCGGCGATATCCGGCGCTCCGCAATAGCCCATACCGGCTTTTAGTCCTCCGGTGAACTGGTGCATGGTTTCGTGCAGCTCTCCTTTGTACGGCACCCTTCCTACGATGCCTTCGGGCACGAGTTTACGGCTATCGGTCTCATTTTCTTGAAAATACCGGTCTTTACTGCCTTTTTTCATTGCCTCTACCGAGCCCATCCCGCGATAGGATTTGAATTTTCTCCCTTCGAATATGATGGTTTCCCCGGGCGATTCTTTTGTGCCGGCGAGTAGTGAGCCGAGCATGACGCTGTCGGCACCAGCGGCAATGGCTTTGGGGATATCCCCCGTATAGCGTATTCCGCCGTCGGCGATGACGGGGACTCCCGTATCGCGGATAGCGGTATAGACATTCATGACGGCGGAGAGTTGCGGATATCCGACTCCTGCCACCACCCGGGTGGTGCAGATAGAACCGGGTCCTATACCCACTTTTACGGCATCGGCGCCGGCTTCCACGAGGTAGCGGGCGGCTTCACCCGTGGCAATATTACCGGCTACCACATCGATACCGGGAAAAGCCTTTTTGACCTCCCGTAGGGTATGAGCGACTCCTTCGGTATGTCCGTGGGCGGTGTCGATGACCAGGGCATCCACACCTTCCGCTACCAGTGCGGCAGCGCGTTTCACACCGTCGTCTCCCGTACCGATGGCGGCTGCTACCCGGAGGCGTCCGTAGCTATCCTTGATGGCTTCCGGGTACTCTTTTACCTTGATGATATCCCGGAATGTGATTAGCCCGGCGAGTTTATCATTGCTGTCGATTACCGGAAGTTTTTCGATTTTGTGTTTTTGCAGGATACTCTCGGCTTCTTTGAGCGAGGTGCCTTTGGGTACGGTAATCAGGTTCTCCGAAGTCATCACTTCCCGTACGGCTTTTCCGGTTTCTTTGACGAACCGGAGGTCGCGGTTGGTGACGATGCCTACCAGGTGGTTTTCCGTATCCACGACGGGGATACCGCCTATTTTATGCTCTTTCATTAGCGACAATGCAGTGGATATGGGAGCCTCCGGCGAAATGGTAACCGGGTCGAGAATCATCCCTGATTCGGAGCGCTTGACCTTCTTTACTTCCAAGGCTTGTTCGTCGATACTCATGTTCTTGTGCAATACCCCGATACCACCGAGACGCGCGATGGCTATTGCCATTCCGGATTCCGTCACCGTATCCATGGCTGCGGAAATGACGGGAATATTCAACGAGATATTTCGCGAAAAGCGGGTTTGTAAATTCACTTGATGTGGTAGTACGCGGGAATGAGCCGGTACGAGTAGGACATCGTCGTATGTGAGTCCCACTCCGGTAAATTTTTCCGGTAAATTCGGCATGGTGCAATTCTTTGTAATTGCATGCAAATATAAAGGAATATTCCCTTACGGAAAAAATAATTTGTACTCATAGGTGCGGAAGGTAAAAAAATACTAATTTCGCATGACGAAAAAAACGAGAATAGTCCATAAATTGATGAAGTTCAGGTTACACCATGCGAGATATATCCGGCGTTTTTTGAGAATGCTGGTTTATTTCAAGAAGACGGAGCATACCTTCATGATTGTCATGTCGGTGCTGATAGGTATTATAGGCGGATATGGTGCCATAGTATTCAGGTATGCCATACGTTTGGTGCAACGCATATCCTTCGGCGATTGGCATTCCGGTTTGGATTATATCCGTTCGTTGCCCTGGTATGTGGTATTGCTCGTCCCGGCACTGGGCGGGCTTATAGTAGGACCTATCATCTATTTTTTTGCCCGTGAAGTGAAAGGAACCGGAGTGCCGGAGGTAATGGAGGCGATGATTTTCAAAGGCGGTGCCATACGACCCCGGGTGATATTGGCGAAAATTGTGGCTTCGGCGGTATCCATAGGGACGGGTGGTTCCGTGGGTCGTGAAGGTCCCATTGTTCAAATAGGTTCTGCGACGGGTTCCGCTTTGGGGCAAGTGATTAAGGTCAGGGGGTCGCAGCTGCGTACATTTGTGGCATGCGGGGCAGCTGCCGGAATTGCCGGTACCTTCAATGCCCCTATTGCCGGTTCCATATTCGCATTGGAAATTTTGCTCGGGGATTTTGCCATTACGCAGTTTAGCCCTATCGTCATCTCGTCGGTTACCTCCACGGTTATTTCCCGTCATTATTTGGGCGATATGCCCGCATTTATCGTACCGAAATACGAGTTGAACAGCATTTTGGAATTTATTCCGTATTCCGTACTCGGGGTATTAGCCGCTTTGCTCGGCGTTTTGTTTATAGAAACATTGAGTAGAACAGAGGATTTGGTGGACAAGATTCGTATTCCCGAATGGATAAAACCTGCTGCCGGAGGCTTGTTCATCGGTGCTACGGGTATCTTTTTCCCGGAGATTTTCGGGGTAGGGTATGAGACCATGGATATGGCATTGGCGGGTAAGTTGACATGGTCTTTTCTGCTGATGTTGGTATTCTTGAAGATATTTGCTACTTCCATAACCATAGGTTCGGGAGGGTCCGGGGGGATATTTGCCCCTTCGTTATTTCTCGGTGCTTCATTGGGTGGATTTGTGGGAACGTTGACTAATATGATAATGCCCGGTATCGCAGCAGGTTCCGGGGCTTATGCGATGGTGGGGATGGGTGCGGTAGCGGCGGCTACCATGCATGCTCCCATTACTTCCATATTGATATTGTTCGAACTGACCAATGATTATCACATCATTCTCCCGTTGATGGTTTCGGTCATCCTCGCCGTTGTCATTAAGATGCAATTGAAGAAAGAATCCATTTATTCACTCAAACTGTTGAGAAAAGGGCTCCAACTGAAAAACACAGCGGAATCCAATGTGCTAAGTGGAATCAGGGTGAAGAAAATTTTGAGAAAAGATTATGTACAGGTACTACCTGATACACCGTTCGATGAACTGTTCCAACTTACCAAGAAGAGTTACCATTTGAACTATTTCGTCGTGGACGGGGACGGCAAGCTGCTCGGCATGTTGTCTCCTTATGAGATACGTTCGATGGAACAAAATCAAGTCACGGGACGCCATGATAAAACGGCTAAGGATTTGATCATCGATAACAGTATATACTTTACGGTTGAAGACAGTCTGGATATGGTCGCGCTTATTCTCAATGATTTGGTATTGGATGAAATACCGATTGTAGAGGATGAGGAAAGCAGGCGTGTGGTGGGGTATATCTCGAAGACCGATGTTTTCGATGCCTACAACCGTGAAATTACCAAACGCGATATGCTCAATTCCGTATCGGTATATATAGGCTCGGCACAGAAATTCAAGAAGCTGAAAATGACCGACGGTGAAATTCTCTGTGAGGTGGAAGTGCCCGGTGATTTCGTAGGAAAAAATCTCACGGAATTGGATTTACGGCATAAATTGGGCATAGAAGTGATATTAATCAAGCAGAATTACGACCCTGAATCCCGCGAAGCCGAGAAGGTATTCGTTCCGGATCCCGGCTATGTGTTCGATTATGGAGACCGTTTGCTTATCCTGGGTAGTGAGGAGGAAGTGAACAAATTTAGCGAATGGTAACTCATGCGTGTACTAGGAACATCGAGCCTGAACCCATGGCAATCGTTGGTATTGTCTTTCGGTGTGTTGATAGTATCCGGAACGCTGATGTTTTTTTTGCCGGGTGTCCGTCATGATTCGGGTTTGGAACTTATCGATGCTTTGTTTACCGCTACTTCTGCGGTATGTGTTACGGGTTTGACCAGTATTCCTACTTCGGGTTTTAATACCCCGGGACAGTGGCTGATACTGGTTTTGATGCAGACCGGAGCCATAGGGATTATGACCCTGACCTCCTCGTTTTTGTTGGCATTGCGCGGGACCATCCGTTTGCGCCACAGGGCGGCGATATCCGAACTGCAAGATGATTTTACATCATCCGGTACCCATGAGGTATTGAAAAATATCATTAAGATTACATTGATGGTAGAATGGGTGGGATTTGTACTCTTGAGTGCCGGATTCTATATGGAAGGTTTTCCGCTTTCCACGGCTATGTATCACGGGCTTTTTCATTCGGTATCCGCATTTTGCAATGCGGGTTTCAGCACATTCGACAGTAGCCTGACGGGGATGAATGCCATGATAAAATATGTGGTGATGATTTTGATTTTTCTCGGAGGCTCCGGATATTTCGTCTTGTATGAATGGTGGGAAATTTTGAGGAAAAGAAGGAAAAAAACAGGTTTTCATGCGCGTATTGTGTGGTTGGTTTCGATGATTTTGATCATTGCCGGAGCAGTATTAATATTCACGGGTGAAAAAGGGAATATCAGTTTTACCGATAGTTTGTTTCAGTCTGTGACGGCACGTACTGCGGGTTTTAATACGGTGGATATCAGTAATCTGCGGTATGCGTCCTTATTTGTTCTGATCGTGCTTATGTTCGTCGGGGCTTCTCCGGGTTCGACGGGAGGCGGTATTAAGACCACCTCTTTTTTCGCTATGATATATTCTGTATGGGGAATTTTGAGAGGGAAAGAACAAGTCGTTATCTACCACCGGACGATACCGAATACCTTTATCATTAAATCTTTTGCGGTAGCTGTTCTGTATTTTATCACCATCAGCCTCGGTATTTTGTTTCTGCTTGAAACGCAAGACTTCGCCTTGGAGGAGGTGATGTTCGAAGTGGTTTCCGCCATGGGCACTGTTGGACTTTCCATGGGGATTACCCCGCAATTGGATGTGGCGGGAAAACTAATGGTAGTGATGTTGATGTTTATCGGAAGAGTGGGGCCTGCATCCATGGCATTGGCTATGATGAAACGAAATAAGAACGTAAAAATCCACTACCCTACGGGGGATTTGTATTAATCATAAAATAACAAGGATATGAAACGGAAAAAACTCGATATAGCAGTGATAGGTTTGGGTACTTTCGGATATGAGCTTGCGGTCAAATTGTCGGCTTTTGGACACGGTGTATTGGCTATTGATTTGGACGAAAAGAAAATTCATGCGATAAAAGATAAGGTTCAAGTAGCTGTTCGAGCCGATATTACGGATTCCGAAGTATTGAAAAAAATGGAATTGGATAAGTTCGACAAAGTTATATTCGGTATGAGTAGCGCTTTGGAATCCATTATCCTCGCCGTAATACAAATGAGGAAAATGGGGGTAAAACACATTATCGGCAAAGCCAATACGGAAATAAAGAAAGAAATATTGCACAAGATAGGTGTGGATGAGGTCATATTGCCGGAGATTTCTACGGCTGACCGCCTGGCGGAAAAAATAAACAATCCGCGCATTATCGACAAGTTCAGTATCGATGAAAAGCACTCATTGGTGGAAATAGCCGTCCCTGCACATATGGTGGGAAAGTCGTTGGTAGAATTGGACCTTCGTAATAAGTACAATATCAGCGTTATTATGATCAAACAACCCGGTGAAACCCGATTGGTCATCGACCCGAATTACCGGTTTGCCGGAGGCGATATCGTATTTGCCGTAGGCGACGAACAGAGGATTAATAGAATATTTTCTTAAAAATACCATGACATCCATCAGTTTTTGAAGTCTGCTAAAATGTGTAGATTTGCTCGTTTTTTATAAAATGATTCGTTATGTTCAAGAACTTTCTCGGTCATAGCCCCCGTTGGTATAAGTTGACGATATTGGCGTTTTTAGTGTTCAATGTTTTGTCGTTTTTCCTGTTTGGGGCGAAGATTACTTCCTGGTTTTTTATATTGGAATTTATATTTACCCTCGCTATGGCGCTTAAATGCTATC
>CAZQPD010000078.1:0-6901 GCA_964595235.1 uncultured Polaribacter sp. | reverse complement strand
GTTAAAAAAGGCAGGTGCTTCTGTGGAACGAAAACACGATATTTTTGAATGATAAAAATGCACGACTTTTTGGATAAAACCTCGATTTTTCTTGCATTTTACTATTGATAATATTGCGTAATTCATTCTCTTTCACGTGTTTGAGAGTTTTTCAGCAGACCCTAAATAGGAATGAAAAGATTGGAGGATTGTAAGCGGGAAATATACTCGGTTGTCGAGAGAAATAATAGAATTTACGCTGTCGTTTATAGCTCGTGGGGGTATAAGGGAGAAAAATTCAGAAAAAGGTTGGAAGCGGTTATCGATGAAATCGATAATTGTATAAAGTCAAGAGGCGGGAATACGTAGTGGACATGGTTCTATTTGGGCTGCGTTTTCCGGCTGAACCGTATTATTCCTTTTATTACGGATTTGTGAAAATAGAATTGAAAAGATTTCTCACTCCGCTGACGCTCCGTATCGAAATGACAGGATCGTGTCATTCCGGATGAGCGACACAATGAGCGCGCTGTCATTCCGAACGAGCGACGAGGAACGAGGAGCGAGGAGGAATCTTTTCAATAAAGCAAAGATTTCTCACATTCGTTCGAAATGACAGCGCTCCCAACTAAAAACTAAACACTATCAACTCACAACTACAAAAGATTTCTCACTCCGGTCGAAATGACACCGCGCCTGTCATTCCGAAGAAAGTGACGAGGAACGAGGAACGATGAGGAATCTTTCCCTACAATCAAAAGATTTCTCACTCCGCTACCGCTCCGTATCGAAATGACAGGGCACCCAACTATCAACTCATAACTCAAAACTATCAACTGATAACAAAATCCCTATGCCTCTCCCGGAGGTCCGAAGTTCATGGGGATGCCGTGTTTTTCTCCTTCCGGGTCTTTTATCTCCCCGAAATTACTTTCGTAACGTTGCAGGTTTTCACCCAGGGCTTTCAGCAAGCGTTTTACATGCTGCGGAGCCATGACGATCCGGGATCTGACCTTTGCTTTGGGTACGCCCGGCATTACGGATACGAAATCCAATACAAATTCGGTCAGGGAATGATTGATAATGACCAAATTGGAATAGATGCCCGAAGAGACGTCTTCGGGCAAATCTATATTCAATTTTTTCGGGGGGTTATTCTTACCGTTATTCATCTTCGTGTTCTATTTGGTTGTCCAATTGCAGTTCTTCCAATTCCTTTTTCGAACCCACAATATAATTATCATATTTTCTCATACCGGTTCCCGCAGGAATTTTCTTCCCTACGATGACATTCTCCTTCAATCCTATCAAGTGGTCCACCTTTCCGCTGACTGCTGCCATGTTCAACACTTTGGTGGTCTCTTGGAAAGAAGCGGCGGAGATAAAGGACTCGGTCTGCAACGAAGCACGGGTGATTCCTTGTACCACCTGCTCGGCGGTAGCGGGTCTGGCATCACGCGCTACGACCAGGTTCTTATCAGCCCGGCGCAAGTGGGAATTTTCGTCGCGCAATTGATGTGCGGTGACGAGCTGTCCGGGTTTCATCGTTTCGGAATCTCCGGCATCTTCTACGACTTTCATACCGTATATCTTGTCATTTTCATCGATAAATTGGTTCTTGTGTACCAATTGGTTCTCGAGGAACAGGGTATCGCCGGAGTCGATAATCCGGACTTTGCGCATCATTTGGCGTACGATGACTTCGAAGTGTTTGTCGTTGATCTGAACCCCTTGCAGGCGATATACCTCTTGAATTTCGTTGACCAAATACTTCTGCAAGGCGGTAGGTCCTTGGATACGCAAGATATCTTCGGGGGTCACCGCTCCGTCCGACAAGGGTGTTCCTGCCGTGACATAGTCGTTCTCCTGCACCAATATTTGAGTGGAAACTTTGACGAGGTATTTTTTTACCTCACCGGATTTACTATGAACTTCGATGACCTGTTTGCCACGTTTTATTTTGCCGAATGACACGATACCATCCACTTCGGATACCACGGCGGGATTGGAAGGGTTACGCGCTTCGAACAATGCCGTTACCCTGGGCAAACCACCGGTAATATCACCGGCTTTTCCTGCAGCCCGCGGTATTTTGACCAGAATGGAACCGGCAGCTACCTTGTCTTTGTCTTTTACTTGCAAATGGGCACCCACCGGCAGGTTGAACGAATGAATTATCTTTCCTTTTTTGTCTTTGATCAGCAATGAAGGAATGACGTTTTTCTTTTTCGGTTCGATGATAACTTTTTCTTCGAACCCGGTTGTTTCGTCTATTTCCAACTGGTAGTTTATTCCTTGTACCACATTGTCGTAATGTACCACACCGTCCGTTTCGGCGAGTATGACCCCGTTGTGCGGGTCAAATTCGTAAATGACATCGCCGGTTTTGATTTTTTTCTTACCGGTGAGTTTGTATTCCGAACCGTAAGGAATGTTCACCGATGCCAATTGCAATTTGGTTTTGGCATCCAAAATACGGACTTCACCGGTTCGTGACAGTACCCTGTAGATGGTTTCTTTCTTATCGGTTACATATTTTACCGTCCTCAAATCCACTTCTTCGATGATTCCGTCGAATTTGGAAACGATTTTGTTTTCTTCGGCGATATTTCCCGCTACCCCACCTACGTGGAAGGTTCTCAAAGTAAGCTGTGTACCGGGTTCTCCGATGGATTGGGCTGCTACGACCCCGACAGCTTCACCTATTTGTACCATCTTATTGGTAGCGAGGCTGTGTCCGTAACATTTGGCGCAGATGCCTTTGCGTGATTCACAGGTAAGCGGTGAGCGGACTTCGACGCTTTTTATCGGTGAGTCTTCAATTTTCCGCACGATTTCTTCGGTAATTACTTCACCGGAAGCCACGAGTAGCTCTTCGGTACGCGGGTGATAGACATCATGTAGCGATACACGTCCCAGAATTCTTTCTCCCAGGGATTCTTTTTCTTCGTCGTTCTTGATGAGTGCCGACACTTCTATACCGCGCAATGTACCGCAGTCTTCTTCATTGATTATCACATCTTGGGATACATCTACCAGCCTACGGGTGAGGTATCCGGCATCGGCGGTTTTCAATGCCGTATCGGCGAGACCTTTACGGGCACCGTGGGTGGAAATAAAGTATTCGAGGATGGAAAGGCCTTCTTTGAAGTTGGCGATAATGGGGTTCTCGATGATATCGCTACCGCCTACGGTGGATTTTTTGGGTTTTGCCATCAATCCCCTCATACCGGATAGCTGTGCGATTTGTTCTTTGGATCCCCGCGCCCCCGAGTGCAACATCATATATACGGAATTAAATCCGTCTTTGTCATTCTTCAAGGTATCGATGGTCAATTTGGACAATTTGGTATTAGCCGTTATCCATACATCGATGATTTTGTTGTACCGTTCTTTGTTCCCGAGGAATCCCAATTGGGTCTGTTCATTGAGATTTTGTACCTGCATCCTGGCTTCTTCTACTATTTTTTCTTTTTCTTCGGGAATGATGATATCTCCCAGGCTAAATGACAGTCCGCCTTTGAAGGCGAATTTGTATCCCATATCCTTAATCTTATCGAGGAAGGCACTGGCGGTCGGGATATCAGTAGCTTTTATGACACGTGCGATGATATTTCGCAATGCTTTTTTGGTCAATACTTCATTGACGAATCCCACTTCGTCAGGAACTACTTCATTGAAAATCACACGACCTACGGTAGTTTCGATAATTTTGGTCACCAATTCCCCTTTTTCATTGAGGTCTTTGGTCCTGACTTTAATTCCGGCGTTGAGTTCGGCGACACCCTCTTCAAAAGCGATGATGACCTCTTCGGGGGAATAGAATACCATTCCTTCACCTTTTACTTTATAACCGGAAGTACTTTCGCGCAATTTGGTCATATAGTAGAGTCCCAATACCATATCTTGCGAAGGCACGGCGATAGGTGCTCCGTTGGCGGGGTTGAGTATGTTGTGTGATGAGAGGAGCAACATTTGAGCTTCGAGTATGGCTTCGGGTCCCAGAGGCAAGTGTACTGCCATTTGGTCACCGTCGAAGTCGGCGTTGAATGCCGTACAGGTAAGCGGGTGAAGTTGAATGGCTTTGCCTTCGATGAGTTTGGGTTGGAACGCTTGGATACCCAAGCGGTGCAGGGTCGGAGCCCTGTTGAGCAATACCGGGTGTCCTTTGATGACGTTTTCCAGGATTTCCCAGACGACGGGTTCACGCGCATCGATAATTTTCTTAGCGGTTTTTACCGTTTTCACTATACCTCTTTCGAGTAATTTTCGAATGATAAAAGGCTTGTAAAGTTCTGCTGCCATTTCTTTGGGCAATCCGCATTCGTGCATTTTCAAATTGGGACCTACCACGATGACGGAACGTGCGGAATAATCGACACGCTTACCGAGCAGGTTCTGGCGGAAGCGTCCTTGCTTACCTTTCAACGAATCCGAGAGCGACTTTAAGGGGCGGTTGTTTCTCGTCTTGACTGCCGAAGATTTCCGGGTATTATCGAACAGTGAATCTACGGCTTCTTGCAGCATTCTTTTTTCGTTGCGTAATATTACTTCGGGAGCTTTGATTTCCATCAATCTCTTGAGGCGGTTGTTTCTGATGATGACCCTGCGGTACAGGTCGTTCAGGTCTGAAGTGGCAAATCTTCCGCCGTCAAGAGCTACGAGCGGACGCAAATCGGGAGGAATAACGGGGATGACCGTCATGATCATCCATTCGGGTTTGTTAGCTTCCCGTTTTTTGGCGGCTTCGCGGAAGGCTTCCACGATGTTCAGCCTTTTGAGCGACTCGGTTTTTCTCTGTTTGGAGGTTTCGTTGTTGGCTTTGTCCCGGAGTTCGTATGAAAGTGCATCGAGGTCTAATCTGGACAGGAGGTCGATGAGGCATTCCGCTCCCATTTTGGCAATGAATTTATTGGGGTCGGAATCATCGAGATATTGGTTTTCGATGGGAACGCTTTCCAGCACATCGAGGTATTCTTCTTCGGTGAGGAAGTCCATCTTTTTGACGGGGTCTCCATTGGGATAGGTGGCTATACCGGGTTGGATGACCACATAGCGTTCGTAATAGATGATTTGGTCCAATTTCCTGCTGGGCAATCCCAGCAAGTAGCCTATTTTGTTCGGTAGCGAGCGGAAGTACCAGATATGTGCTACAGGTACTACCAATTTGATATGACCTGTCCGCTCTCTCCGCACTTTCTTTTCGGTCACTTCGACCCCGCATTTGTCGCAGACGATACCTTTGTAACGGATTCTCTTGTATTTTCCACAAGCGCATTCATAGTCTTTTACGGGTCCGAAAATCCTTTCGCAGAACAGTCCGTCGCGTTCGGGTTTATGTGTACGGTAATTGATGGTTTCGGGCTTGATGACTTCTCCGCGAGACTGTTGAACAATTTTCTCGGGGGACATCAGTCCGATGGATATTTTTTCGAATTGTTTGACGATATATTTATTGTCTCTTCTGGCCATAGTTTGTAGAGATAAAATAGGATTAATTACTGTATTTGGGGTCAAGTATATCTTTGCCGTGCTTGTCTTCGAGGCGGATATCGAGTCCCAAACCTTTCAGCTCGTGAATCAGTACATTGAAGGATTCGGGCAGTCCGGGTTCGGGCATGGGTTCGCCTTTGACGATGGATTCGTATGTTTTCGAACGTCCTTTTACGTCGTCGGATTTGACGGTCAATATTTCTCTCAAGATACTGGAAGCGCCGTAAGCTTCGAGTGCCCAGACTTCCATTTCGCCGAAACGTTGTCCACCGAATTGGGCTTTACCACCGAGTGGTTGTTGGGTGATGAGCGAATAGGGACCGGTGGACCGGGCGTGCATCTTGTCTTCTATCATATGTCCGAGTTTTATCATATAGATGACTCCCACGGTAGCGGGTTGGTCGAATCGTTCGCCGGTTCCTCCGTCGTATAGATAAGTATGTCCGAATCTTGGGATTCCGGCTTCGTCGGTGAGTTTATTGATTTGTTCCAACGAAGCGCCATCAAAAATAGGTGTGGCGAACTTTTTGCCCAATTTCTTTCCAGCCCATCCCAATACGGTCTCGTAAATCTGCCCTATGTTCATACGGGAAGGTACACCGAGGGGATTCAATACGATATCCACCGGGGTACCGTCTTTGAGGAAGGGGAGGTCTTCTTCACGGACGATACGGGCTACTATACCTTTGTTACCGTGGCGTCCTGCCATCTTATCGCCCACTTTAAGTTTTCGTTTTTTGGCGATATAGATTTTTGCTAATTTCAGAATACCTTTGGGCAGTTCGTCTCCTACGGTAATGGTGAATTTTTTCCTGCGAAGTGTTCCTTGCAGGTCATTGAGTTTTATCTTATAGTTGTGTATCAATTCCGAAATGAGCTTGTTCAGCTCGGAATTAGTCGTCCATACGCCTTTGGTAAGATGGGAATAATCTTCTACGGCGGAGAGCATTTTCAGGGTAAATTTCTTGCCCTTGGGCAGAATTTCTTCTCCGAGGTCGTTGAATACTCCCTGGCATGTTTTACCATTGACTATTTTGAACAATTTTTCTACCAGCGTATCGGTGAGTTTACGGTAGTCTTGTTCGAACTTTTCTTCGAGTTTGGCAATATCTATTTTGTCCTGTGCGCGTTTGGTTTTGTCTTTTACCGCTATTTGGAACAGTTTCTTATCTACCACTACGCCGTGCAATGAGGGTGTGGCTTTCAATGAGGCGTCTTTTACGTCACCGGCTTTGTCGCCGAAAATGGCGCGCAGGAGTTTTTCTTCGGGTGTGGGGTCGGATTCCCCTTTCGGAGTAATTTTACCGATGAGGATATCGCCCGGTTTTACTTCCACACCGATACGGATCATTCCGTTTTCGTCGAGGTCTTTGGTCGCTTCTTCGCTGACGTTGGGGATATCGTTGGTCAGTTCTTCGGAGCCCAATTT
>CAZQPD010000077.1:0-5751 GCA_964595235.1 uncultured Polaribacter sp. | reverse complement strand
AGAGACGTTGCATGCAACGTCTCTACCACGAACGTCGCCGCTACCCGGATTATCATTATCAATCCACAAAATCCCATGAATATGATTGGCATGACCACCATTTCGTCCAACCGGATAAACGGGAAATGTCGCGGAATTTCACCCCAATATTTTCGGGTGATTTTTCCAATTTCGTTCAAAATCATTTAATGCTTCGGGACACGCCTCGCTCCTTACGTCGTTCGTCCGGAATGACACGGCTCTGTCATTTCGACCGGAGGGAGAAATCTTTTTCAAACCACCAAGAACACGGTGCAGGCACAAAGGACGTTTGTAGAGACGCCCAAATTGGGCGTCTCTACAAACGTCGTTCGTCCGGAATGACGGGGTCTTTCGTCGCTCTGACCTTGTGATTTTCAGTGGAGCCTGTTTATAACAACCTCCTGATAATTTCTTTTTCGTCGATGCCTTCGGCTTCGGCTTTGTAATTCCGTACTATCCTGTGGTTCAATACGGCGTAAGCGATGGCTTGTACATCCTCCTTGTCGGGAGAGAGTTTTCCGTGCACCAAGGCATGTGCTTTGGCGCCGAGTATCAGGTTCTGCGAAGCCCTGGGACCTGCCCCCCAAGCGATAAAATCCCGGACAAATTCCGGTGCTCCCTCTGACTTCGGGCGTGTCCGGGACACGAGTTTTACCGCATATTCGATGACATTATCCGCTACGGGAACACGCCTGACCAGATGCTGGAAATCGATAATTTCACCGGCGGTAAATACGGGTTGTACTTCACCGGGTTGGTCTCCGGTGGTGGACTTTACGATTTGAACTTCTTCGTCGAACCGGGGATAGTCCAAATGAATAGAAAACAGAAAACGGTCCAATTGTGCTTCGGGCAAAGGGTAAGTCCCCTCCTGTTCGATGGGGTTTTGTGTCGCCAACACAAAGAACGGACGGGGCAGATCATGCCTTTCGCCGGCTACGGTTACCGAGCGTTCTTGCATGGATTCGAGTAATGCCGATTGTGTTTTGGGCGGGGTACGGTTTATCTCATCGGCGAGGATGATATTGGCAAATACCGGACCTTTGATAAATTTGAAATTCCTGTTTTCGTCCAGTATCTCACTACCGGTAATATCGGAAGGCATAAGGTCGGGGGTGAACTGTATCCGCTTGAAATCCAAACCCAACGCTTTTGCTACGGTGGAAACCAACAGGGTTTTTGCCAATCCGGGAACTCCGATAAGCAATGAGTGTCCTCCCACGAATATGGAGAGCAAGACATGATCCACCACTTCGTCTTGCCCTACGATGACTTTGTTTATTTCCGACTTCAACGACCGGAACTTTTCTACCAACTGTTTGGCGGCAGCTACATCTGACATAATTTATTTTTTTAAAAAGTTATAGGTGAAGTTACAATTTTCAAACCGCTTGTCTATCTTGATATAGGTACCGGGAACTTTCTCCTCGAACCATTTTTTCATCGCTTCGTCTTGTTTCTTTTTCAATGCCAATTTTTGGATTTTCACATAGTCCTGCTGGTAATCGGCTGTATGCGCTTCCGTTTTTTTCTTCAAAAGCAACAATTTGTACATCTTCTCACCTTGCTTGTTCTCATCGTAATAGACCTCACTCATCTGTCCTTCGTCGAGGTTGAAAATATGTTCGTGAACGGCAGGGTATGCTTGCATCAAAATTTCCCCGTTGAGTTTGAAAGTGGTCTCTCCGGTATAGGGGTTGATAAGCAAACCTTTGTTCTTGTTGGTCTCTTTATCTTCCGAGAATTTTTCCACAGCTTCTTCGAAGCTTATTTTTCCGTCGAGAATAGCTTGCCGGATGCTGTCCATTTTCTCTTTGACAGCCTCTTTTTCGGATGGTTTTATTTCCGGCTGGATAAGTATATGGCGCGCATCGATTTCTTTACCGTGTATGCGTTCCACTTTCAGTATGTGGTAGCCGTAATTGGTTTCGAAAGGTTCGGATACCTCACCTTCATCGAGTGAGAAAGCCATTTCCTTGAACTCTTTGATAAACGGGCTGTTCCGGGTGATGGTATAGAGACCGCCGTTCTTGGTCACAGCCGGATCGGCGGAATAGCGGATGGCTTTCAGCTTCATATTCGCACCTTGTTCGATTTCTTTTTTCAACTGTCGCAGCAGGTCGATGACGCGTTGTTTTTCCTGTTCGGAAGGTTTGACATAACGCACGATTTGCGCCACTTGTATCTCGGTGGGAAATTCGGGCAGTTTGTCTTCTTTGACCAGGCTTTTGTAGAAATTTCTAACTTCCTCGGGGGTAACTTGTACTTTGGATATGATTTTGTTCCGCATCTGCGAAATGCGTGTGTTTTCTATCTGCACCTTAATCATCTCTTCTTTGATTTGGTCGATATTATCGAAGCCGTAAAATTTCAGCAGTCCTTTCTCCCCGCCCAATTGCTCTTTGAAATATTGCAATTTGTTTTCCACTTCGGGTTTTACCGAACGTTCATCGACGACCAGGGTGGTATCGAGTTCGGCGTAGTGGGCGAGCATTTTTTGTTCGATGACATGGCTTAAAATTTCGCAGTCATCCATTCCGGAAGCATTTTCGTCCGATTGGGATATTTCCAAGCGGAATTTATCGATATCCGAATCCAGGACGATATTTTTCCCGACCACGGCAGCGACCCCGTCTATTTTGGTTCGTTGTTGGGCGGCGGCGAGGGTGGGAAGCAGCAGGATGCCAGCTATCCAAAAGATTTTATTCATATTTTTCATACATATTGTTTTGAATGGCTTCTTGTATCAGCCGGGTTTGTGTCTGCTTGATAAAGTCTATTTTTTTTCTGTGTATCATCATTTTTTTTATCTCCTCTTCGGCCAGTTCAAGCGGTTTGATACCACCGATGGGTATTATCCCGTTCAGCTTGATGAGGTACCGGGTCCCGTTCCGGGTAATGCTTTGTATCTTGTGCAGGCTTTTTTCCAGCGACAGGTTCGACAGGGCGGGGTATTTTTCAATCAGACCGTCCCATGCCGTCCAAGTGCTGTCATTTAGCTGCAAAGCTTTGAATTTAATAGCATTTTCCATAAAATAGTCCAGATCTTCTTCCGACATTTTCTCGAAGCGTTTTTCCACTCCGGTCTTTTTCACCTTACTTGGGTCGAATACCACCATACGGTATTGCACATAGACTTTGTCCGATTTGAACAGCGGCTTGTTAGCCTCGTAATATTCTTTTATTTCGTCCGGTGAAAACAGGGTATCGAAATACTGTGAGATGAGGGCTTGTTTGTAATAATTAATGTACAGATCAGTCCGGTACTCCTCCACGAGTTTTTCGAACGCTTCCTTCTTGTCGTCCGGCAAGTTCATCAGGGCTTTTTGCAACAAAATGCGGTTGAGCGCCCAGCTGTCAATGAAATTGTTGATTATCAGCATACTATCTTGTTCGCTCATCCCCGGTTCCAAAGGCAGCGGCAAGGCGGACAAATAGAGTTTTTCGCTGCCTACCCTCGCCACGACTTTCTCTCCGGAATCGTCATCCGATTTCAGGCTGAAATACCGGCAGCCGGAGACCCCGGTAGCCAGTACCCATACGATTGCTATGACGGCGGGGTATTTCAATGTGGTTATTTGTATTTTCTTTTTAATTTTTTCAATTGTTTTTTGTTTACCGTCACGGGATAGCGTTTGCGCAGTTCAGCCACCCATTGTTTTTCGATTTGGTCTTGGTAGTCGCTGATTACCCTGCCGCGGCATTCGTCCAATTCTTTATTGCCCGGCGGGATAATATCATTAATTTTCACGACGATATATTGGTGGTCCGACTCCAAGATTTGAGGTTCGCGGGAGTCGAAGTTTACCCCTCCGGGAAATGCTGACGAGCCGGTTTCGAATTTTCCGTTTTTCACCACCACGATACCTTTGTTCATAGCGAGCAACTGTTTTCTCAAATCGCCGGGTTCAATCCCTTCTTTCAACAATCCGGAAGCTTTCTGCGCCACTTCTTCGCTACTGGTAGTAACGATAAGGGCATCCGCCCTTTTTCCCCAGCGGTAGCGGTCGCGATGAGTATCGAAAAATGCGCGCAATCCTGTGGTATCCTTTTCGGCGTAGTCCCATACTTTTTGTTTCATCAATTCGAACAGCAGAAGTCCTTCCCTGTACTCTTGCAATGTAAACCGCAGTTCGTCGTTGTGCAAGGGCAACTGTTCCTTGTAGTACTCCTTGATTTGTTCTTGTTTGAAGTTTTCATAAGCGACGGTTTCGGGTTTTTTGGGGTGTTTTTTCATGTATTCGTCAAAGGTGGAAACGGGGATTTTTTTGTCATTGATTTGTAAGAGAACAGCCTCGGGATTCCTTTCTTTGTTGTTCAATAATTCCGTATTCTCTTTGATTTCATATTGCTTGGCGAGTTTGTCCACAATGGATTTGCCCAATATGAGCGCCCGTTTACCTTCTTTGACTTTCTTGGCGATTTCCTGTTTTTCTTCTTCGAAGCTGCCTATGGGATATTTCTTTATCAGCTTTACTATATGCCAGCCATATACTGTCTGGAAGGGTTCGGAGACATCCCCTTCGTTTTTCAGTGAGAATGCCACATCTTCGAACTTTTTCACCATTTTCCCCACGCCGAACACGGCGAGTTTACCGCCGTTTTTGGCACTTCCCTTATCTTCGGAATACTGCCGGGCTAATGCGGCGAAATCACCACCGTTATCGAGTTCTTTTTTTATCTTTTCTATCAATGCTTTGCCCGTTTCTTTGTCCCGTATCATGATATGAGCCACTTCCACTTTGCCCCGTGCCGGGCGTTTGTCGTTCACCCGGATGAAGTGGTACCCGAAACGTGTCCTGAACACGGGCGAAATTTCCCCGGCAGGGGTATTGTACGCCATGGTTTCAAAAGGATAGACCATATCGAACACGGTAAAGTAGCCGAGGTTTCCGCCGTTCTTTTTGGCGGAGCGGTCGTCGGAATACTTACGTGCCATGGCTTCGAAGGAGGCGCCGTTCAGTACACTGTCGCGGATGGCGTTCAGCCGGTTGTACACCGTCAGGGTGTCCTGCCCGGGTTTGAGCAGCAAGATGATATGTGAGGCACTGACATCGTATTGCATCCGGTCATACGCTTCCCTGATGAGGTCCTTTTCTTTTTCCTCGTCTTTCAGATAAGGGTCGAGTAGCTGGTTGCGGTATCTTTTGTATTCGGAGAGATATTTGGGCAGGGTATCCAAATGCATATTGTATGCATCTTTGAGTTTTAGCTTGTAGTTGATATACAATTCCAAGTAGTTAGCAATATCCCTTTGTTCAGGGTCCGTGACCATGGACAGGTTTTTCTCATAGACTCTGACGAACTCCGGTACTGTCACCGGGTCTCCGGCTACGGAGAATATCACGGGAGCTTGTTTTTGTGCCGAAACCGGCAGCAATGTAATTGAGAATAAGAGATAAGCTATTGTTCTTTTCATGATGATATCGAATATTGTATTGAACAAAACGGTTGTTTTTCAAATGCCGACAAATTTAGTACAAATATTTATAACCCTAACCCCTGCAAATATTATTCCGCAAGTATATCCCGGGACAGGAATATCCGCCTGCGGTACTGCCGGTGCATCCGGGACAAACCGGATGCTGTTTTCATTTGCCGCAAGGCATAAATAGGGTCTGCTGAAAATCACAAGGGCAGAGCGTAAAGAAAATGTCCGGTGGACATTTTTAGCGAATGAGCCAGTCTGCCGCGCGGGCAAAATAAACACGATATTTTTGAATGATAAAA
>CAZQPD010000076.1:0-4991 GCA_964595235.1 uncultured Polaribacter sp. | reverse complement strand
GCAAAAAACACAATTCAAAGAAGTCTTCGGAATAGGGTTTAATTATAAGCTTTAACCACAGACTTCATCTCACATTACCGGATATTCCTGCGGAATATCCGGTTTTTTTATGCTAAAAAACGTACTTTTGTCCTCTACATCATCCCGCCGATGAGGATTTACACCGGTATCATAGCATTATTATTCAGCCTGGCGGCAAATGCCCAATTTCCCCTGCCACAGCCCGGCAATACGGGCTCACCGTCCGACAGCCTTCCCGCTTCATACGATGGCAATACGGTTTACCCCATCTCCCGGTATCTCGTGATAACCGGCGAAGATAGTACGGCTATCGACACCTCCTTGACCTACGGGAAATACCGGCGCTTCAACCTGCTCCACCGGGATGACTTCGAACTGTTCCCCTTGCACAATACCGGACAAGCGTACCAATCATTGGCATTACATATACCCGGAAAAACGCTGTTTCCCGCAATGGGATTCCGCGCAAAACACCAAAATTACCTCGCCGCAAACCAAACCCCGTATTACCGGGTGCCCACTCCCACTTCCCAATTATTTTTCC
The DNA here is from genome assembly GCA_964595235.1 of uncultured Polaribacter sp. Classification (GTDB taxonomy): domain Bacteria; phylum Bacteroidota; class Bacteroidia; order Flavobacteriales; family Flavobacteriaceae; genus CAZQPD01. The sequence continues at coordinate 4,426 of CAZQPD010000076.1, read as the reverse complement.
GCACCGGTATCCAGCAGGGACAATTCTTACACTCATTCATCACGGCGAATCTGTCCCCGTCTTTCAACCTGTCAACCGGATACAAGGGCTTGCGTTCGCTGGGACTGTACCGGCATGCCTTGTCGAGTCACGAAAATTTCCGCCTGGCGGCAAATTACTCCGGAACCAAAGGCTACGGCTTACGGCTCCATTATGTAGCACATAATTTTTATAACGAGGAAAACGGTGGGCTCACCGGCGAATCCCTGGCTTATTACCTGACCGGAAACCCTGATTATTCCGACCGCGGACGCCTCGAAACCCAATATACCGATGCCGCATCCCTACTCAAAGCCAAAAGGTATTACTTGCAGAACACCTACGATTTCTTTTCAGATACCCTGCGCACATATAAACGGCTACAAGTGGGGTATTTGTTCATGCACGAACGGGAATACTACACCTTCGAACAAGACAAAGCACAAGACGCCATAGGTACAGCCTACACACAGGGTATTTCGGACTCCACCGCCTTCCGGCATACCGACAACGCCCTGTTCGTCAAAATCAAATCCCCCGGTGTATTGGGTGATTGGAAATGGGAAATACGGAATATCGACTACCGTTACGGCAATGCTCATTCCGTCGTTGCCGGCGGACAAACCATACCCGCTATGCTAAAAGGTTCGCTCTGGCAAGCCGCCGCCGGATGGAAAGCCCGGTACAAGGGTTTGGAATGGAAAGCCGCCGCCGGCAGTATGCTCAATTCCGGAAAGGATGAATACTATTATTCGGCAGGCTTGGGTTATATACGGACTAAATTTTCCGTGTCGGGAGAAATGGGTGTCCGGTCCGCTATGCCGGATTTTGTCTTTCGCCGTTACCAGAGCGCCTATGTGGATTATAATTGGTATTTCGAACCGGAACCCGAACGTACCCAATACCTCACCGGTAGCATCCTGGCGGAAAAATGGGGAGATGCCCGTATAAGCCTGGTACGGAAAAAACATTATGCCTATTTCGATACGGAAAGTATGCCTGCACAGTACAGTGGCAACCTGACATACCTGAAAATTTTCGCACATAAGGATTTCCGCTTCGCCAAATTTACTTGGGACACACGCCTCCAATACCAACAGGTGGCGGAAGGAAGCGAAGTCTTGCACCTGCCCCGTTGGCTCGGCGAAACGGCATTGTATTACACCGGTTATGTGTTCAAAGGCGACCCCTTGTTCCTTCAAACCGGCATTAATGTCAAATATTTCTCCGCCTATTATGCCGGGGAATTCAATCCTCTGATCAATGCATTTTATTTGCAAAACGAACGCCTTACAGGCGGGGAGCCCGTTATCGATCTTTTTGTAAACGGCAAAGTACAGACCATGCGGTTGTACCTGAAAGCAGAAAACTTATCCGCATTATGGGGAAGGCACCTGCTCTCCACACCATCGCGCCCTTACCGGGATTTTACCGTTAGGTTCGGATTGGTTTGGAATTTTTTCAAGTAAAAATTTGTATTTTTGGCAAAAGAAAAAAAACAGTAATCATGAACGAAGAAGTCCAACTTATTCTCGATGAGCTCAAAGAAAACCTCGACAAAGCCATTGAACACCTCGAACATCAGTTTACCGGCATCCGCGCCGGAAAAGCCAACCCCGGAATGCTGTCGAGTGTCAAAGTGGATTATTACGGCACGTTGACCCCTTTGTCACAAGTCGCCAATGTCGGAACCATGGACTCGCAGACCATCACCGTTCAGCCCTGGGACAAGAAAATGATCCCCGTCATCGAAAAAGCCATCTTGACGGCTAACCTCGGATTTAACCCGACGAACAACGGTGAAAGCGTCATCATCAACGTACCGCCATTGACCGAAGAACGGCGTATTCAACTGACCAAACAAGCAAAAGCCGAGGCGGAAAGCACCAAAGTAGGTATCCGCAACGACCGCCGTGAAGCCTTGCACGACCTGAAAAAACTCGACTTGTCGGAAGATATGCACAACAATTTGGAAATCGACGTACAGGAACTTATCGACAAGTATATCGACAAGGTAAACCAACTCCTCGAAAAGAAAGAAAAAGAAATCATGACGGTATAACCGCCGTTTCACCCGATAAAAAATTCCTTACTTCCCGGTAGAAAATCTCCGGACGTTCGGCATGCAACCAGTGTCCGGCACCGGGTATTTCTACTATCCGTGCAGCCGGAAAATGCGCATATATCAGCGCTTCATCCTCTTTTTCGATATACGGCGACAACCCTCCGCGCAAAAACAAAGTCTCCCCTTCATAGATCGAATACGCAGGAAGTGCTTCCGTTATCGAGGCGTATGAAGCGGCGAGAACGGGTAAATTACATTTGAACGCCAAACCTCCGTTTTTCGTCCGTTTGATATTTTTCATCAAAAACAAACGGATATCCGCACGGTCGATATACCTCGAAAGTACCCGTTCCACTTCCTGCCGGGTGGTATGCCGTTCGAAATCCACTTGTTCCAAAGCCTTCAATATCCTGTCATGATTCCGCGGATATGCCTTTGGCGCGATATCGGCTATCACCAGCTTGTCCAATGTGCCGGGGTGGGATACCGCCCAATGCATTGCCAATTTGCCGCCCATGGAATGCCCGAGTAATGAAAAACGCCCGATACCGTAATGCTCCGTATAATGCGCTATATCCTCAATCATCACTTCGTAGCTCATCTCATCGTCGTGAAAACTCCTGCCGTGGTTGCGCAAATCCAACAAATGCACCTGGAATTCCTCCGCCCAACGCCTTCCCAAACTCATCCAATTGTCCCCGCTGCCGAGGAATCCGTGCAGAATCAACAAAGGTTTCCCGTCGCCCGATATTTTCGAATGAAGAATTTGCATTTTTCCGGCTTTTGTCAGTCCGTGTTCCGTACGAAAATAGTACATTTGTCCAACATGAAAAAAAATCACAGGATATGTACGGAAAAATAAAAGAACACCTGCTCAAAGAACTCGAACAAATCAAAGCCGAAGGCTTGTACAAGAAAGAACGTATCATCACCGGCAGCCAGGACGCCGTCATCCGGCTCGACGACGGGTCGGAAGTGGTCAATTTCTGCGCCAATAATTACCTCGGATTATCGAATCATCCCGAGGTGATACAAGCGGCAAAGGATACCATGGATACCCACGGCTACGGAATGTCGTCGGTGCGATTCATCTGCGGCACACAAGACATTCACAAGGAATTGGAACAAAAGATAGCTTCGTTCTACGGTACGGACGACACCATATTATATGCCGCAGCATTTGACGCCAACGGCGGGGTATTCGAACCTTTGTTCACCGCCGAAGACGCCATTATTTCAGATAGCCTCAACCACGCCTCCATCATCGACGGGGTACGGCTGTGCAAAGCCGCCCGTTACCGCTATGCGAACAACGACATGCAATCGCTGGAACAAGAACTTCAAAAAGCACAAGATAACGGTCACCGTTTTAAGATAATAGTCACCGACGGTGTCTTTTCGATGGATGGTATTGTCGCTCAATTGGACAAGATTTGTGATTTGGCAGACCGGTATGACGCCCTGGTCATGGTGGATGAGTGCCACGCCGCGGGATTTATCGGTAAAACCGGACGGGGTACCGTCGAATTAAAAAACGTAATGGACAGGGTGGATATCATCACAGGAACACTCGGAAAAGCCCTCGGTGGTGCTATGGGTGGTTATACCACCGGACGAAAGAAAATTATCGAAATGCTACGCCAACGTTCCCGCCCGTACCTGTTCTCCAATTCGCTGGCACCCGCCATCGTAGGAGCATCATTGAAAGTGTTTGAAATGCTGTCGAAAAATACCCATTTGAGAGACAAACTGGAAGAAAACACACGGTATTTCAAGCGGGGTATGGAAGAGGCCGGATTCGATATCATCAAGGGGGATTCCGCTATCGTTCCCGTCATGCTCTACGATGCCAAGCTCTCACAAGTCATGGCGGATAAGCTGTTGGATGAAGGGGTGTATGTCATCGGATTTTATTATCCGGTGGTGCCGAAAGGAAAAGCGCGTATCCGGGTTCAACTGTCCGCTGCCCACGAGCGTGAACATTTGGACCAAGCCATCAAAGCCTTTGTGAAAGTAGGGAAAGAATTGGGGGTGATATAGGGTCTGCAAAAAAACTTTTATAGTTGATAGTTATTAGTTTTTAGTTGATAGTTAGGGAGCCGTGTCATTTCGACCGGAGGGAGAAATCTTTTGTAGTTGATAGTGTTTAGTTTTGAGTTGATAGTTGGGGAGCCGTGTCATTTCGACCGGAGGGAGAAATCTTTTGTAGTTGATAGTTATTAGTTTTTAGTTGATAGTTGGTGCGCTGTCATTTCGACCGGAGGGAGAAATCTTTTGTAGTTGATAGTGTTTAGTTTTTAGTTGATAGTTAGGGGTTTGTGTCATTTCGACCGGAGGGAGAAA
>CAZQPD010000075.1:0-3185 GCA_964595235.1 uncultured Polaribacter sp. | reverse complement strand
CTATACCTGTCGAAATTCATTTCCGCCAAGCGGCGGGAAATACCCATCAAACCGGAAAGACCATCCGGCGAAAAAGCCCGTAATACCCGTACGATTTCATCCGCCTTTCCGGGAAATAGCGGATGACTCTCTATCGAACACCCCGGAAATACTTCGAGATTCAATTTTTTTGCCGGCGAAAGGAGAATTTTCATACAAAAAAATATTCTTTGTTAGGGTTTGCTGGAAATCACAAGGGCAGAGCGTTAAGAAAATGCCCGGTGGACTCCGGTTATTTTAATCGTTAATGGTTAATTGTTAATGGTTAATGGTTAATTGTTAATGATTAGTGATTTATGATGAATGTCGTATAAATTTTCTCATTTGTTGAAGTTATTCCTGTTGTCATGCGTTCGCCCAACTATCAACTCACAACTCACAACTATCAACTACAAAAGATTTCTCACTCCGCTACCGCTCCGTATCGAAATGACAGCACGCCCCAACTATCAACTCAACTCGTGTTTGAGGGTTTTTCAGCAGACCCTTGTTAATCTTTTCCCGTTTTGATAGCCTCATACGGATCTATCCCTTGGTCCACTTTGCTGTAATCCAAACTCGAACCGCCCATACTGTGGGGGATAAGGTAGGTAATGGTCATCACGACAGATGCCAGGACGATAATCAAGCGTTTTTTCATGCCGGTATCTTTGGATTTCCAACCGATGAGAAGCATGGCTACCAACCACGACAACCACATGATGAGCATCTTGTTGTCCGTATAATCCTTTCCGTAAGGGAAACCCGTCCAATATTCACCGAATGCGTATTTCTGAACGATCGGTCCCAGTATCATACCACCCACAGTCATACCTATCAAAGCCACTTTTGCCCATTTCCTCATACTTTCCGGTTGGAACAAAGCGCTAATTCCGGCGCGCATTCCGAATAAAACGGAGAAAAACATCATGATGATATGAGGCACCAGCACCCAAGGCGGGACAGGGTCTTTATACCGTAAAATGATGGTTTCGCTTTCCGCTTCCGGAATACGGAATGCCCCGCTCACCGACTCACCGGTGAGGTAGTATTCCATTTTGCCCGCAGCCGGTTGCAAAGGCAGTTCCGCCGATAGGTTGCCGTCTTGCGGTAGCATTTCCACTTCCGTCCATTCGTCATTTGTACCATATCTTTTATAATGTAAGAAGGCAGTATAAACATCGTTTTTCAATTCAGGCAGGGAAATGACCGCAGGTGAAGTGGTATTGTGCGAACGCAACAAAGCATAACGGTACTGTTCTCCCGACAGCAAGACCTTTCCCCTGTACGGCTTGGTAGGACCCGTATAACGCTGATACATGACAGCCGCCAACATCAACAATACGGCTACCAACCACAGTAAAATATTTTTTTTCATAATCTATCTTGTTTTTCGGTGATACGGGTACAAAGATAGGTTATTATCCGGTAAGAAATAAAAAAACCGCCGGCAATTCCGATAAATAGGAATTGACTTACGGCGGCACCTTCCCTTTCCTTTCTTTAGCTAATTTACACCACTCAAATGCGAACCGAATGCAAAATCACTGTTTGTTTTTCAGTTCACTTATTTCTTTTTGTAATTGAATGATGAGGAGTTGTTGTTCTTGTAATGCCTTCACCAATACAGGGACGAACTCGGCATAGCGCAGTCCGTAAGCATCCCCGTCGTTCTTGGGCTTATCGACCGCATGGAAATCGAAGTTCAATTCTTTTGCGGCTTGTTCCACTTCTTGTGCGACGAACCCGATTTGCACTTCGGTGGCTTTTAGTTGTTCGGCATTACGCAAACGCAAATTATCAGGTATTTTTTGCCACCGGGCCAATTTTTCCATATCCAAGTGATAGGTAACCGGACGTAATTTCATTACCAGATCTATTCCCGGTATGTCCTCCGATATGCCGGCTTTGAAGCGACCGTCGGAGAGGTTGCTCCATGCGGCATAGCCACCGATGCTGGTCACACTACTATTGCCGATACGAACTTGATTGGAAGCCGTGATACCGGCAGAAAATCCCAATGCAGTGGAGTTGTTATAAGATGACCCGTTATAGAATGCAGATATTCCCAGGGCGGTATTTTTTGCTCCCGTGGTATTGTTATGTAGCGCTTTTTCACCACAGGCAATATTTTCTTCTCCGGAAGTATTGGAATAAAGAGCTTCAAAACCAATAGCCATATTGCTGTCACCGGTAGTATTGGAATGCAGCGCTTTATACCCATTGGCAATGTTGTAATTTCCTAAAGTATTGGAATTAAGAGCTTCAAAACCAATAGCCATATTGAATTTTCCGGTAGTGTTGGAATATAATGTTCCCCATCCATTGGCAATGTTGTTGTATCCTGTAGTGTTGGAATATAGTGCGTTATAGCCATTGGCAATATTATCGTATCCTGTAGTGTTAGAATATAGTGCTTTATAACCATTGGCAATATTATTGTATCCTAAAGTATTGGAATATAGAGTTTCATAACCGGCAGCCATATTATTATATCCTTCAGTGTTGGAGTAAAGTGTCTGATAACCGATTGCCGTATTATTATCTCCGGTAGTATTGTAAAAAAGAGCTTGAGTACCGAAAGCCGTATTATTATATCCGGTAGTATTGAAACAAAGAGTTTGATATCCGAAAGCCGTATTATAACCTCCGGTAGTATTCAAATATAGAGCTTGAGCACCGAAAGCCGAATTCTCATATCCGGTAGTATTGGAATAAAGAGCTCCAGAACCGGTTGCCGTATTACAAAATCCGGAAGTATTGTAATTAAGAGCTTTGGAACCATTGGCGGTATTTGCATTTCCCGTGGTATTGGAATAAAGAGCTCCAGAACCGGTTGCCGTATTATCATCTCCGGAATTATTGGAATAAAGAGCTTGATATCCGGTAGCGGTATTTCTAAATCCGTTGGTATTGGAAAAAAGAGCTTCGGAACCATTGGCATTGTTGTAATCTCCGTAAGTATTAGAATAAAGAGCCTGAAAACCGGTAGCCGTATTATTCCATCCGGTAGTGTTGGAATACAGTGCTTTGGAACCTATTGCCGTATTTTTTACGGCTTCATAATCTGCGGTAGCACCGGTGCCGTTGTTGTATAAAGCCGAATCTCCGACAGCCACCAAATTGCTACGTTCAGTATTAGCATATAATGCCCGGGCGCCAATGGC
>CAZQPD010000074.1:0-3284 GCA_964595235.1 uncultured Polaribacter sp. | reverse complement strand
AGCAGGCACTTTCGAAGGAAAACTCGCCGGTATCAAAGGACAATACTGGATATTCTATCACGGAACCGTATGGAACGTCAGGAGTCATGAGGGTTTTGTATTGCGGATAAAGTGCTGAACAATTGAATGAGGGGCTGACGGGAAAAAACTCTCAAACACGTGAAATCTTTTGTAGTTGATAGTGTTTAGTTTTTAGTTGATAGTTAGGGAGCACTGTCATTTCGACCGGAGGGAGAAATCTTTTGATTTATGCCTTGTTTGGAAAGATTCCTCCTCACTCCTAACGTCGTTCGTTCGGAATGACAGCTCACTCGTGCCTCGTTAGTTCGGAATGACAGGCTCGTGTCATCCTGAATTTGAAAAACCAAAACCCTCCCCTGTCACTCGTGCATATTCTCCCACTCCTCCATCGAACGGTCGAGTTCACGTCGAAGGTTGTCATAACGATCAAAAAATTCGGCAGTATCGAATTTCGTATAACTCCCGTCTGATAACATTTCATCCATTTTGGCGATTTTCCTCTCCAACTCCTCTATGCGCTTCTCCAGTTTCCCAATCCGGTTTTTTAACCTTTTCTGCTCTTTATAATCCTGCTGTACAGGAACCGCATTTGCCGGAAGGCTATCGCTATCTGACTCCGTTTCGAATGCTTCGAGTTCCCTGAAACCGGACAGGTTCTTCTTCTCCAAAAACGCTTCAATTCCTCCTATATGTTCCGTCACCGTATGGTTGGCAAATTCATATACCCTGCCGGTCAAACCACGTAGAAACTCCCTGTCGTGCGAGACGACGATAAGGGTGCCGGAAAACGCCGTCAATGCCGCCTTCAATACCTCCTTCGACTGCATATCCAAGTGATGGGTAGGCTCGTCCATTATCAGTACATTGTACGTATCGAGCATCATTTTCGCCAGTGCCAAACGGTTCCGCTCGCCGCCCGAAAGCACCCGTACCGGCTTGTATATATCGTCACCGCCAAAGAGAAAAGCACCCAGGATATCCCGGATGCGCACCCGGTTGGCATCGTTGGAAGCCGCTATCATCTCCTCGTAAATACTGTGTGCAGGGTTCAACATATCCGACTGGTTCTGTGCGAAATAACCAATTTTTACCCCATGTCCGCGTATGCATTCGCCCCGGCATTCCAACTGCCCGGCGAGTATGCGTGCCAGCGTGGTTTTCCCCATCCCGTTCTGCCCGACGAACGCCAGGCGTGCCCCCCGTTCGATGATAAAATTCACCCGGTCGAATACCTTTACCCCGTCGTAATACTTACCCGCATCTTTCAGGGTAAATACGATTTTCCCCGAAGGGGGTGCCTCGGGAAAGCGGAGTTTCATCGCCTTGGCATCCACCTGTTCCACCTCTACAGGCTCCATTTTTTCGAGTTTTTTTATCAATGACTGGGCGAACGACGCCTTGGTGGCTTTGTACCGGAAACGGTCAATCAATTCCTGCATCCGCTTGATTTCCTTCTCGCGGTTTTTCCGTTGTGAAATTTGCAAGGCGATTCGCTCCTCACGCACTTTGATATAGCCGGAATAATTCACGGGCGCACCGTATATTTTACCGTTGGAAATTTCCAAAGTGCGGTTGGTGACATGGTCGAGAAACATCCTATCGTGCGAAACCAACAACAACATACCGGGAAATTTCTGCAAAAAACGCTCCAACCAGATAATAGAATGAATATCCAGATGGTTGGTGGGCTCGTCCAATAACAACAGGTCATTTTCCTGCAAGAGTATCTTCGCCAGTTCGATTCGCATCCGCCAACCGCCGGAAAACTCCTCTACCGGACGGGAAAAGTCCTCCTGTTTGAACCCCAAGCCTTTCAGTACTTTCTCCGTTTTTCCTTTGTAGGTATATCCGCCTGACAGTTCATAGCGGTGCAACAAATCATCGTAACCGGCAATCTCATCCATACCGGAACCGGCATCCGTATTCCCGGGGTTTTCCAGCCGGGCTTCCAAAGCGCGTATCCGTTTCTCCAAGTCCAATATTTCCCCGAAAGCGCGATAGGCTTCCTCGCGTACGGTACGTCCGGTAGCGAAATTGATATCCTGGCGCAAATAGCCTGTTTTCAGCTGTTTGTCTTTCGATATCACCCCTTCGTATTCTTCTTCACCGGCGAGTATCTTGAGCAAGGTGGTCTTTCCCGAACCGTTTCTGCCGGTCAATCCCACCTTATCGCCGGGAAGCAGGCGGAAGTTCGCATTTTCGAACAAGTATGAACCGGAAAAACCGGCAGAAAGATTCGAAACGTTCAGCATATCCTGGTTTTGATTACAAAAATAGCATTATCCGGGCAAATCATATACCTGCTTGTATTTTTTCGTACTTTCGTGGAGAAAATCAATATCCTCATATGGGAATGGATTCTGACGGAACCTACTACGTGGATGTCATATTGCCCAGACCGCTGAACAAGCCGTTTACCTACGCCGTCACTGCCGGCGAAGCGGCATTTCTCAAAAGGGGAATGCGGGTGTCGGTCCCCTTCCGGGGCAATAAGATATACACGGGTATCGTGGATAGGGTTCACCGGAACCGCCCTACGGCTTATGAAGCCAAAGACATTCATCTGATACTGGACGAAAGACCGGTAGTGACCCCCAACCAATTCCGGTTGTGGAAATGGATAGCCGGATACTACATGTGTACGATAGGCGAAGTGGTACGCGCCGCATTGCCTTCGGCTTATTTGCTACAAAGCGATACGGTTCTCGAAGCCACCGTACGAAGTACGGAAATGCCGGCAGACCTCTCTCCCGGCGAGGTGAGTGTGTTGAATCATCTGAAAAATTCCGCCCACCTGACCATCGATGAGATAAAGAATATCACCGGCAAGAAAAACATCACCCGGACCATACAATCCCTCTACGACAAAAACCTGGTCAAAATCAAAGAAGTACTCTACGAGAAATACATCCCCAAAGAGGTCACTTATATCCGTATCAGCCCGGAATGGGACGACGAAGCGAAAATAGCGGAATTCCTGGACAGCCGTACCGCAAAAGCCCCCGGACAGCGGGAAGTCATCCTCACCTATTTCGGATGGAAATCCGCCCATCCGGGAAGGGAAATGCCCGTGAGCCTGCTCGTCAAATCCTCCGGCGGCAAGCGTTCGTCGGTCAACAGCCTGATAAAAAAGGGGTTCTTCCGGACGTTCAGCCTTCGTGAGGACCGGGTAAACCTTCGCGGCGGGAATGCCCCCCTGCCGGAATTGAGCGACACCCAAAACCAAACACTGAATGAAATACAACACGTATTCCGGGACAAAG
>CAZQPD010000073.1:0-14778 GCA_964595235.1 uncultured Polaribacter sp. | reverse complement strand
CTGCTCCTCCGTCCACTTGATAGTAGAGGTTGAAGTTGGACGCGGGTAGCTGCCCGTAATTGAAAATGGTAACCGTAACGGTCTCATTAGCTCCCAATATTCCGGATACGGGTGCATCGATATTGACGATACCCACATCGTTGTTGGTATAAGGTGCTATTCTGAATTTTCCGACGACCCCTTTACGTCCGCCATGCATATATTCATCAATAAACCAGAATGACTTATCATCGGAGGGATCCACATCTATTTTACTATAATCCCCGTACCTTCCGGGCGACGGGATGTTGGAAGTTCCGGCACCGATTACTTCTTCGGAAATGGTCATGGTTCCCAGCGGGTCGTTGGCATAACGGCCTGTATAATACGACCCTACGCGTATGTTGGGGTTGGTTGACGTATTGCTGGACATGGAAGTATAGCCCATTCCGATGTTTCCTTGGGAGTCCATCGCCAGGCTGGCATTCCAAGCATGACGGTTGTCCGGTGCGGTATAGGTTCCTTCTTGGTAGAGCGCCCAAGGAGAATTATCGTCATTTTGTCGCAACTCTATCCAACGCACAGCCGCTTGCTCATTGCTGGATGTACCTACATTGACCACAAAATTGAAAACTGCGGAATTGTGATCGGAAAACTTGCGGAATTGCGCCTGGTTCATAATAGTCGCCTGCAAAGCATCGATATCGGTACCTCCACTGGGTTGCGGTAAATTGTAAAAACTTCCTCCGTCGAAAACCCCTACGAAGGGTGCCAACGGAATCTGTTGGGGACTCGACATACTGGAGTTGGAAGGGGTATCCCAATCCACGTGAAGTTGCCATAATTTCAAATGGTCGGATGAAACTCCACTCCATGCATCGTCTTGCATATATACGATACCTACGTCTCCGGTAGAGGGATTATCGTCGGTAACATTGAACGCTTGTGGGCTGCAAAATCCGCTGGTGACCAAACCGGGCAAGTTAAAGCCCATGATCTGCGCACTGCTGTTCCCCGCCAGCATTTCACTGCGTTCCAATGCCCATACTTTGTTCGTAGAACTGGTGTTGTCGGTCATATAGTAACCGTTGCCCCATACGGACAGTTTTTGATAGTCGTTTATGGAATTGATTTGATATACATACCAACCGTTGTTGACGGGGTCGGGACCGTCAGAAACGCCGATGTATGCACCATTATACATATCCAATAACGAAGCTACCCAACGGTCAGCCACATTGTCATAAGATACCGTGAGGTCACAACAGCCGTTCGTACCGAAAATTCCGCTAGGCGCCAGCTGGGACGTCAGGGCGTTTCCGTTTTTGTCGTAAATCTTGTATCCGGTATTGAACACCACGAATACGTGATTGGGACCGACGGCAAGTGACGGGTCAGTAGGTGCCGAGGAGGACGAATAAGCATCGAATACCAGCTCGGGAGCCTTACCTTTGATATTTCCGGTAAGCGGATGCTGGTTTTGAGCCAAAATATCCCCTTGGTTCTTGCGCGGGTCTTTTCCTATTACGACATTCGATTTGGAATATCTTCCGTCTTTCATCTCTACGGCATCAACCGTAGCCGGTGGAATCTCATTCATACGTTCCGACATGGGACTCACATGTTCTACCAGATGAATCTCTCCCGTATAAAACGGTGCGTGCATATCTTGCCCTTTCTGCGCCTTGACTACCGGCAAATATGCAATGATTAATAGTAATAAAAGTACTCGTTTCATAATGAATAAAAATTGATTTTGGTTAATAATATTTGTCAACAAATAAAAGCATTTTCCTGTTATTTTGTATTGATTTTCTTTTGAATTTTTAGTAATACGGTTTTATCCCTGTCTTTCAATGACAAAGAATATTTATGTGTCCCCGGCTGCACCTGTAAGTATATTTTGTCCAACGTACCGGGGACTCTTTCTTTGTCGTCATAATATTCGAGTTTCTGCGACTTGTCTCCTGATAATTTATAGGTCTTGACCGGTATATCGTGGTCGGACAATTCCAAAACGAAATCATTCGTCGAGAACATATCATAAGTAAACTCACCACGAACCAAAATACGTACCTGCTCCGGCTTTCGTGCGGATATTTCAAAGTGGACGGGCGACTCCGGGGTCAGGCGGTAGTACTTCCTCATGGTTTTTTTACCCCTCACTTTCAATCTGACTCCGGGTGCTTCAACCGGTATGGACTGCCACACTTCCTTTTCCGCTACGGGCTTGAATACGAACCGCGCATCTACCGGCTGGTTGGAAGCAAACTCCAAAACCACCGGCACATCCCGTATCTCAATAATTGTCTTTTCATATACCGAAGGACGTTCCTTCATCCGGCGGGAGAGATAACGCGAACGGCGGGACATCTTCGCCCCGTTCACTTTTTTCGTCGATATTTTTCCGGCACCCGTACGGTAGGTAAAAGAATATACGGCAGGCTCCCTCATATCCATCCGGTAACGGGTATAGACGACCAACCTGCCGGGCTTGTCGAATTCCAAACGTGCAGGTATCTTCGAGTTCAAATTGTAATACCGGTGCTTTTCCCCTCTGATTATTCCGGCTTTTGCATGGTATTTTTCAGGACGTATTTTTTGGGTTTTGCCCCCCTTCACTCCTGTCAATGAGAAATCTACTCCTCCCCCCTTGTTGACCTTGTTTACTTTCAAAGTCTTGTATCCCTTACGGTTATCGATAACCACCTTTTTACTCTTGGAGGGGTAATAAGCTATGGAAGGGTCGTTATATACGGCTTTCTTATCCCTTTTGACACCGGACAAAGACACGGAATAACGCTTTCCATCCAATTCATACTGCACTTTATACCCGGAAACGGGTTCATCCATGCGGATACGGGAATACAAATACAAACTATCGTATCCGGAAATATCGTAAATCAATCCTTCCCCGGAAGGAGTATAGTACGACAACTTCTTGCCGCTGATAATGTAAACGGGTTTTTTCTTAATCACAGGTGTCACATCCTGCCATTGAGCCGTTGCAGGAAACTGTGCCACCAGCAGCAAGATAACCGCTATATATTTTCCGCACTTCATCTATACCTCTATTTCATCCGATATGATTTGTTTTTCCGGTCTGTTGTTTTTCTTATCCAAATAGACAAACAGCCCTAACATAAACAACAATCCAAATGCGGAAATCCCTACTTTTAATATGTCATACCTGTAATCGTAATACAATTTCCCATTCCCGGGCTCCGGTAATGGAACGGGATTCACGGGCAATCCGTATTTCTTCATCAAAGTTTCGATATGTGCCAAATGTATGACCGGGACTTTCATCAAAGCCATCTCATACAGCATGCCCCGTTTGTCAGGCAATTGCCTGACTTTAATTCTTTTGTGAAATCCGGCAGGCAAAGCGTCCTTGTTCGCCTTGCTACCGGTACTGGCTATTCCCCCTCCGATGTTTATGTACAATTTCAGCGGTTTTCCGTTCAATTCCTCTTCAATAATCCGCAAACGGGCGGCGATATTGGCTTGCAACGAACCTTCGTTGAGCAGTTGTAACCCGTTCCGGGAAATGGCTTCTTCTACCTGTTCGATTCCTTTCCTGCTCATACTCATACCTGTATCTTTATTTCCTCCGATAGAGGCGAAGCGAAACGCCGTATTGAGAAAATTTCCTTCCTTCAATACCCGTATCATATCGAGTATGGTGTAATCAGGCAGGTTGGCTCCCCACGAGGAGGATGTGACAGAAGGAATGAGGATGATATGCGCCTTCATTTCTTCCAATGCGAGCAACATTTCAATATCCATAGCCGGAAAGGAGCCTGTCATCCCTACGGCTACGGCATCACCCGGCCGGATATGCGCTTGCCGCAATAGCTCCACCATCAATGCCCCGAAATCGGGGTTGGTAGTGGAGAGTTTGACCGGTAACGAACCGCTACCCGTGGTGATATGGCTGTATTTCTGTCCGATGATACCCGTCTCGTTCGGGTCGTTCAGATTATCGATGAATTCCACTTTCCGGAACCTCTTGTCTTTGAGGTACCGGAGGGCTTCACGCGTCCGTTTTGCCACTCTTATTTTCGTCTCATACAGAGGTTGCGGTTTGTACTCCATCGATTGTTCCACCCATATATATCCGGATAAAGCTATCAATGCGAGAAACAAGACTGCCGGAGTAGAGTTAATATGTATTTTTTTCCACGACATAAGGCATCAATATAAATCCGGAAAAGGCATTCCACCATATATTATGATTACGAAAAAACGGACAAGGATAGCCGTAACCGCCAACATGGCTATGGTCTTGACATATCCCTGCTTGACCGACCAATGGGCGAGCAATCCGGGAACAATCCATCCTACGGCACTGAACTCCCAAGTGGTAGCCGGGCGGTTTACGATCATATAATGATGGGAAATGATAGATATAACCGTTCCTATCAGTATAGCCAATACCAATTGCCGGCGCCCGAAAAGGAACATACGTTTTGACAACAACTTGATGATCAAATATGTAAGAAAACTCACGAGTAAAGTACCTATCAGACGGTCGGGATGTCCGAGCTGTAAGGCGATATAGCCAGGTATGACGATTCCTCCCGCCGCCAACCCCAGCAGTTCGACGAAAATCAAACTCATCACTATGCCCAATGCTACGGCTAATTCTATCATTTATACGGTATTTTGTTTGTGTTTTTGTTTGAAAATACGCGATATTTCGGCTCCCATCGCCCCCATATTACCCATACCTACTATCGTTGTTTTATCATCCGCCAATTTCCATAATCCATCAAAAACGGCTTCCGGACTATCCCAATGTTCATTGATGATTTTTTCTTTTTCCACTCCCAATTTCAGGGCTTTGTCTGCTATGGGATCCGTAGTCTCGCCCGTAAGTACCAGAAAATCCAAATCCAACTTCAATGCCGCCAAAGCGACGAGCTGCTCTGCCCTGCTCTGACGGTCATGGCGTATGGTAAGCAACATGATCATGGTATCACCGCTGGATACTTCCCTGATGCTGTTCCATATCATCAGGGATGATTCGGGGTCATTGGCGGCAAAAGCATTATAGAAATGTATGCGTTTTCCTTCGCCGGTTACCGTATTCCGCACCAAAACACCCTCGTCGGGAATCATTTTCCACATTCCGCGCAGGGCAGTCTCCCTGTCGATTCCCAAATGTGCACATACGTCGAGTGCCAAAGCCACATTGACCTTGTGTTCGATATAAGAAAATTTTTGCATCTCTTCACCGCTGACCTGCGATGCGAGTGAACGGTGAAAGCCGGTATTGCGTTGCCGGGATTTCATTTCCAGAAATTTATAATGTTTGTCCTCACCGGTAAATAAATATCCGCCGTAAGGAATCGTTCCGCTGATAGCTTCCCCTACCTCCCGTATGCCGGGACCCATTACATCGAGGTGGTCGAGGCGTATGTTGGTGATAACACCCAGAGTGGCGTGTATCATCTGCTCTTCCGTAATTCTTTGGTAACGTGGCTGTAACGCCATACACTCTATTACCAACGCTTCGGTATTGATACCGGCACAATACTTCACTATACGCAATTGTTCGAGTATATTGGCTTTCTCTTTTCTCCGTATTTGTGCTTCTTTCCCGTCAGGCAAAATCAACCGGGGGAAGGTGCCCGTCACTTTGGTCACGGTACGTATGCCGGACTCTCTCAATGCAGCTCCTATCAGTCTCGTCACACTGGATTTGCCCCGGGTGCCATTGACATGAATACGTATGGGGATACCGTATATATACTTCTGATGCCGGCGGTATTCCCATAAGCCGTACAGGATCAACGACAATGTAAGTGCAATAATTACATAAGCTCCGGTCTGCATCATGAGGGCTTATCCGGTTAGGGTTTTTGAACCACTATCAATCCTTCTTCTGCATCGGCTATGTAGAGGTAATCCCCTTTTGCCGTAAGTCCCAAAGCATCACCGGTATCTACGATACCGGTTTCCACGGGTGTGGAACCGGACACGTCCCATATATGCAAGCCTCCGCGTCCTGTGGTCACATATACCATGCCTTGTTCATAGAGAATTTCTTTGGCATAGCCTCCCGTATCGAGAATATCCGTCAGATGCGGATGGTTGACATCGGAATAATCGACTAGGGCTACCCCTGCATTGCCGCAAGCGAAATAAGCCGTATGGGTAGCTTCATCGAGGGCGAAGGATTCGGCTTTGCCGGGCAGGTCGCAAGAACCTGTAAGCGGGTATATCCCGTAACCATCATCAAACGACGAAATGTCGTAAATGGCCATTCCCACCTCTCCGGTAGCGACCATCACATACGTATCTCCGGCGAATGTTTTGGCATCGTATGCATACCCGTCCGTATTGGTCTCCCCACGGATATCAGGTATGTTCGGGTTTCCGATATAAGCCATTTTGAAGCCTCTTTCTCCTATTGCGGTAAGCAGGTAATCTCCGAACACATAAAGGTTTTTCGAAGGTTTGATAGCCAGATTGGACACGGTGACCTCCGGGTTCTGTATGTCTTCGACGTTGACCACCGATAATCCGAAACTGCCGGCGGTCAGATAGACCGTATTGTCTTTTTTGATAATCTTGGATGAATAGCCCCTTACTCCTTCGTTCTCCATGGAAACGATTTGCGGATGTGCCGGGTCGGAAATACCGGCTATCAATAAACCGCCTTCTCCTTGTGCCAAATAGGCATAATCCCCGTCTATGACGATATCATTGGCGGAGGCAGGAGTCGTCATTTTCGCTACGATGGTATAACCTCCCGAATAATCAGCCGGATCATTGGGGGTACCACATGAGCTAACCAAAAGTATCAAAGCCGTAAAAATGATGAATGTACGTATCATAAAATGTCGTTTTTTTTAAAATATTTGATATGAAAATGAAATTCCATATAAGGTTTGGTTGTAATTTTTTTCATCGGCGAGTAATTCGCGGTAATACTCCGAACCATCATTGGTGGAGTTTCTGTAATTGTAATGGACGAACAGCCCGCTTTTCACACGTTTGTTCCACCGTACGGAATACTGTACGGAGACCGCACCTATATGATCGAGTCGTCCTGCATGGGTCGGGTCATCCCGGTAATTTTTTTCCGTATTGAATCCGCGAAGTGTATATACGCCTCCCAAATCGATGCTTTGCCGTTTGTGAAACCACTTGGGCAGGTTATAGGTGACTTTTATGCTGAATTTGTTTTCGGAAAACGTAGCATCGGGGTCATCGGAATTGCGCTTGTCCTCACCGGGTTCGTCAGTACCTTCGGCGTCGTTGTATGCATATTGGTATGCCGTATTGATTTTGAATTTCCGCGAAGCGGAAAACCACAATCGAACACCGGAATAATACTTCCCTGCATCATACTCGGTAAAGTGTTCATTGTGGAAATACCGGTGGATGCCCATATCCCAACGCAGGGACAATCCGGGTTTGGAGAACTTGGTTCTGAACGTCAAGCCGTAGTGTTCTTTGGAAAACTCAAACGGACGAAAAGTACGGGGTTCATAACCGTAAATATCCACCAAATCCTCATCGCGATAAGTACGCACATAGAAATACGGCAAATACTGGTATGTCGCTTGCAGGGAGGTCTTTCGCGACAAATCCTGACGGAGGTATAAGGTGTATAAATCCCACGACTTGAACCCGTTGACAGCGTATTGCATCCGCAGGTAACTGCCGCCTATCCGTGTATAACGCTTGCCTGCCCATTTGGCTTTATAATACATCCCCAAGCGCATCTTGACTGAAAGGTCGTCGTAGGTTTGCATTTCGAAGCGCCCTTCGTCTTGCCGGTTCATAAAGCGGTCGAGGTATTTGACGGAATATTTCAACACATTATCGTCATAAGCGGTCTGGATGCTGAAATCCGCTTTGAAAATCCCTCTGCTTTTTCCACGCTTTTGTTGGGCATGCAAAAACAACACCGGCAACAGAACGAAAACGGCTGATACAATATACTTCCGTATGCGACCCGTCATGGGAAAAAGTCCGTTTATTCCAGCCATAACTTTACAGTCTGTTTCGTATCACCGGAAATAATTTCGGCAAAATACACCCCGGCGGACAGGTGCCGTCCGTTTCCACCGGTTCCGTCCCAAAAAATATCCGTTTCCGGTCCGGATTCCGCTTCCAACGTCCTTATCAATTGTCCGTTGATACGGTATATCTTCACTTGTACGGCAGCGGACGAAGGGGAATGCACCAGGAAATGTACTCCTTGTGAGGCAGCGGAAGGATTGGGATATACTTCGATACCGGTTATTTCCTCTCCGCCTACGCCGATACTGATTTCCATATTCCCCTGATAGGGGTAAATATCTCCACCCGTCACGGTAACCCTGTATTCTGACAATCCGTCCGGAGCGAGCCCTGACAGGGTAACTTCACCATTTACACCGGTGATACCATTGGCGAAAAAACCATTTTCACCGGTTATGGTAACCCGGGCTCCTTCTGCGGGACTCCCGTCATCTTGATATGATACCTGAACCGTTACATCCGTGGCGGAAGATGATACTATGGAAGGATGTTCCACATCGACATATCTCGGGGTATGTTTCCATATATGGATGGACGGGTCACCGAGTACATGATATATTCTATAATGATATTCTACCCAAATGTCATTACCGCCAAAAATATTGTACATATACAATTTTCCACGAAGCAGTGCTTGCCCGGGGGTATCCATGCTCTCGGAAAACATACCTTTGTAGATGCCTTTGTCTATCTTGTTATTATAAGTGGTATGGGTGTTCGAAGTGGGCCCGATAAATGCAATAGCACCTTGTGGGTTGGACAAAGAGCCTTTCTGTACCAATGCTTCTCCAAAACAATTTCCGCCGTCGGCATCGAACATAGCCACTCCACATCCTATACTGGTAAAGAAAGTGAATTTCTGACCGTTGTTGAGATAAGCCACATCACTAACCCCAAAGGGATAACAGGATGCCCACCAACCGGTAGTCCACCCCTCTCCCCTGTAATTCAGGAAACTCCTTCCTTCATTCAAAGCATCTATTATATCGTCAATACCATACGTACATCCGAAATCACTGTCGCTCATCATAGCATCCACAGAACTAAAACCGCCTTCGTTCAACATTATATTCCGTGTGAATTGTTTGGTAGTAACTTGCGATTCATAAGCATCATTGGAGCAACAAATGCCCTTGGTAAACCAATCCGTATCTTCCATATATGGGGTTTCTTCATATAATTGAAATTTATTGATCATCACCCTCATCCGGTAATCCCCCTGGTTGGTAAAACGCCCTATCATCATTTCGGGGAAAAAGTCATTACCTTCCAGTTCCACAAAATAATCATCATAGACAAAAGTATAATCATACGAAATGTACTTTACGGGAAACACATCTTTGTCCCCTACTATCAACACATATGCGGGAGGCGTTTCCCAATTCTGGTACACATTGGACAAATAATTTTTTATAGTAACGGGATTCGACGAGTTGGCGCCGATATCGCTGAATTTTGTAACCACTACATTGATACCCGAACGTTTTTTCCAATCTGCATATACCTGGAATGACTCGTAGAATTCGTCGGGCATGATGCAGAGCATCAAATCTTCCCCTAAATCGGTGAGATTGCGGGATTGTAAAGCGCTTTCGTAATTAAAGATAAAACTTCTGTATATCCTGTCGAATGCCGGTGCAATGGGGCGTACAGGTGCAGTCCTGGGGTTTACCACTTCGCCATCGCCGTCAAACTGTAACCGTATGGTAATGGACGACACCGTTTCGGCTTTGCCGGATACGGGATTGTACCGGACAGGATACCATGAAATCCGGACCAGGCGGAAATCCCTGAATACAACGGGGTCATCTATTTGAACGTATTTGCCGGGATAGTATCCGTCATGCCGGTAATAAGCGGGTTTCTCAATATAGGGGGGTTCTTCTTCCCCTTCCCACCAACTCTCACGCACGGGTGGAAAAGCGACATTTGAAAAGGTGTGTGTCTCACCGGTTTCCACTACTTCGACGGATACGGGAGAGCGGTCAGGCACAGCTACTATGGTACTGGACATAGGTATTTCCGGTGCTCCCGGCACATGGGTAGTTACCCCGGTGGGAAATGTAACCGTCTGTATCGTACGTCCGTCATAGGTCAAGGCTCTGTGCTCGAAACCGGGAACTTCCAACCGCAATACCAGGTTGTCTTCCGATTGTTCCAACAAACGGACTACGGGTTTTTCTTCCTCACGGAAAATCCGTTGGGCATGAATCATAAAAAAGGGTAAAGCAAAAGAAAAAACGAATAAAATCCTTGCTTTGTTCATTGTGTAACAGCATTAAAAATATTATTATAATATTAAAACAATGGCATGATAAGATACCCTACCACTACAATATGTTAAAAAAATTGGACAATAATTTCTGGAAAACAAAAAAACACCTGTCCGTATATTTATCCGGTTATCGAATGAGTATTTTTCCGGCATATACCTTTCCGTCGTCCGTCGTTACCTTTAATATTACAATTTCATGGCTACGAACAGACTGCAACGGAACTTGAACCGAAGGCGAATGATATGTATATCCGGCTATCCGCTGTCCGGTAATATTATATAAATCCACCCGGCTGATATCGGCAGCTACGGCTTCCACTTTCAGAATATCCTTATCCTGATGGTATGATATTCCATCTTTCCTGACTGTAATCCCGTGGGTCGATACAAAGGTATCCGGATCGAACAACACCATGAAACGGTCACTAATCCATGTACCCAGCCCAGCATAAAAAAAGTAAGGGTTGTGGGAAAGGTTGTGTATCACATTTTCATATTGATCGTACAGATATATATTTTGCCCACCGGCAAATATCCCTTCGCTATGGTCTAATTCAATGGAATAACTACCCGGATCCACTATTTCCAACCCCAACACCACATATTTGTCAGGGCGGAAAGGCGCCAATCCCTGAATGGCAAAGGGGCGCGGATCACCTTCTATGATGGAGAACAAATCATTGTTATTGCCGTTCTCTACCCTCGGGGCATCATACAGCGGGTCGTATCCGTCGGTAGCTCCTTCGAAAAATCCTATCAGTATTTGACGGAACGTACCGTCTTGGCCCTTCATATTCAGCCAAAATCTATCCAATGGGACACGGGTATGTAGAAAATGGGTGTTGTCCGATTTGACCCGCATACTGTTGTTGAACTCCAAAGTGCCGGCAGCAGTAACAGTTGCCACAAACCCCTGGCAGGAAGCCACATACCGCGAAGGGGCACTTCCACCGGATGCAGACGCCACACCTCCGCTACCAATAGAATATACCGAATAGTCATCATTGGTGAAGTTATAGGCATACGGTCCCGGAGTGCCGCTTGAAATAGGGGTATAATGTGTCCAAAAATAAAAAGTACCATCCAACAAGGAGGAATTTCTATTATAGAATTTCTCGATATCTATCGCCGAAGCATAGGGGTTGGCGATAAAGTTTTTGTTGTTGTTGAAATTATTACTGCCCCCCGTGTCGGTATTGTACTCGTCCAATACCACAGGTACGGAAATGATACCGTTGTTTGGTGTACCTCTGAACTGTACGCTTTGTTTCAATCCTGTGGAAATATCATCCGGGTCGAAAGGTATATCACTACCCGCTCCCATGACAATATAACCGGTCCCCGGAATCATATTCCCGGTGGTTACAACCCAATTATCCTGTTCGTCATCGAAAGTATCACTGTCATAATCGTCGAATTTGGAAGTATCGTGAACATATATCCTGTCCGGCGGGCTGAAATCGTCGGAGTTGGTGGTACTGCCCTGCGACAGTGTGGAATAAGTATTGAATACGTCTTCGACAGTTGTGTTCGATACAGGAGTTCCCCAATAGGTATAGTCGTATTCGGTGTATCCTGTGGTCGTCTTGTGAATGATGACAGTACCAGCGATATTGCTTACCGCCAAATCGTTCTTCTGAACGAAACTTCCTTCGTGCTCCACTACCAAATCCCCCTGTATTTCCAAATCGCTTTCGAGTTGCAGATAATGCTGCGGAGTAACGGTAAAAGTCGCTCCTTGTGCGATTTTGCAGGCACAGGCTTCGATGCTTCCGCCGTCGTCATCGGTATTGTAATCGGCTTGTATGACGGCTTTTTTGGTGCTGTCCGGGTTTCCGTTGTCCCATGAAGTCCCGTCCCAGACGGTAGTGGCAACGGTGTCGCCGGATAGTTTTATATCATCGATACCTATATCTTCATCCCCGCCATCCATATTGATAAACTCAATCCTGATATCCACGCTGTTCTCATTTCCCGGTAGGGGAATACTCCTTTGGAATTGGGTAAAGGTATCTGTTATTTCGTTACCGGCATCTCCCACCCCGTCGAAATCCATATCGATGGCGGGTTCTTTGTTGTAACCTCCGGGCAGGGCTTCCACCCACAACAGGTCTGACCATTGGGCAGCTCCGTCAAAGCGGTATTTGATATGCAATGCGGTATCGGCATCCCAATCTTCATTTCCGTCATCCGAATCGTCCTCTGCCAGGAAAATGCTGAAATACAAGGCGCGAAGTCCTTCCGGCAATGAAATCCCCGTGAAGGTCATCACCGTCCCGTCATTCTCATGTCCGTCGGCATCGGTATCTTGCGCCCCGAACCAACCGGAGCCTTGTAGGTTAGACAACGATACACCGGCAGAAATATTCGTGCCGTCCACCCGGGTGAAATAATCGTTAGACCCATCCGTCCATTCCCCGTCAGGCACTGTATAGAGCACAGCGGCATCTTCAAAATCTTCGTACAAGAACACCTCGCTCTGTACATCACATTCCTGGTACGGTGTGAGTACCTGTCCCGACAGGCTAACCGTCTGTGTGTCCGCACCTGTACTGGAACAAGAAACTTCGCCCGTCTGCAAACCGATATCAAGACCCGCCGCCAAACGCACGTAAATAGTAGTGTTGGATACGGTACCTCCGCTTTGCGTCAAGACAATGGGGTCAGCCGGTGTGAAACCCGCACCGCCGGACAGGGAAATTTCCCAACCGGAAGCCGGTGAAATACTGATGTCATCGGTCAAGTGTGTACCGGATACTTCAAATGTTTGTTCATCCGAAGGACCTTGTCCTTCCATGTACATAAATCCCGATAAAGCTACCGGGGATACAGTGATAGCAGGCTCACTACAATCGGTAACCGTAAAGGTACCGGAAAATGTCTGCTGGGAGCTGTTGTTTCCTGTCCAGTTGTTATTGTCGTTGATAGCATTGAGCAGTTCGGCTTTCGTTCCCGTAGTCAGGCTTCCGTCGTATATGTAATTGTCTTTTTCATCGAGGGCTACCGCATCCAGTCCGTCTGTCAACCCCTGTGGCAGGGCGGAAGTATTGGAATCTGCAGCATCAGCCTGCCATATACCCGCTCCTTCATCATTCAATGCAGCTATCATGCTGTCATTCCCTTGGTAGGCGATGATTTGATCTCCACTGCTGCTAAAACTAATCGGATTATTGGTGATTTGCACTACTGAACCGGTAGAAGCAACCGTTCCGGCTATCGTCACTACGGTACCACAGTCCACACCTTCATTGGGTGCTGTCCATTCTATGACACCTTCGGTAGCCCGCCAGGTGTTGTCGCTTTTCCAACCGTTGTCGGTAAATTTTATTTGCTCCCCGGGCGGGATATCCGTCAGCGCCACAAAGGCGAAATTGTCGGGGTTATCCGAATTGAACTGTACGAAGGCGATATCACCGGGTGATAATTGTGCACGGGTATGCCCTGTCCCTGACAGGACAAATACAAACAACAACAAAACCGGCAAAGAGACACGTCTTAATGTACTAAATGCGAAAGCATTAACGGCGCCGCTGACCTGAACGGAAAAACGGTGGAAAGCTTTGTAGTAAAAATCTCGCTTCATGACTATTTAGGTGTTCAATTCTACGCCCTACCGGCGTTTGCCCGGCAGAAAGCCCCGCCCAACAATACCCTACAAAGTTACGAATTTATTCTTTAGGTACAAAACAGCTTATAACTGGGTCTGCTGAAAAACACTCTTCCTGACATAGTATTATGTTTTATTTGTCCTTATCAAATACTTGGACGTCCGTTTGCAGGATTTTATCGGCTTGTTGACGGGCTTTTTGCAGGATGTTGTCAGCTTGTTGACGGGCTTTTTTCAAGACTTGTGATGCTTTCTTGCCGGCTTGCCGGTTGAGTTCTTTGGCTGTGGCTTGTGCAGCTATTTTTTCTAACGGGTTTCCTGCTTTGTTTACCAGTTTATCTCCTTGTATCCGGGCTTCGTCTTTGATTTTTTGTGCGGTTTTTTGCGCTTGTGACATGAGTGCATCGGCTTGTTTCTGTGCTTCCGCCATGATTTTGTCGGCTTTGGCTTGCAGGTCAGCCCGGATTTCTTCCACCTTTTCTTCTACCACTTCTTCCACTTTGTCCTCTACGACCTGTTGGATGATTTCGCCGGTGCTCTGTCCTTCGTATCCGGCGATAACGGGTAGAATTTTAGGATTGTTCATATCGCCGGTGATACGGAAATCCATTTTGATAATACCGGGGAGCAGTTGGTTTTTGTCGATACCGAAGCGGTCGAGTTTTCCGACCAGGTTTTCGAGTAATTCATTGGCATTATTCCCCAATTTCTCGCGGGGGATGTCGAGGTGGAACAAGAAGTTCACTTTTTTGTCCAATGATACACTGCCTCCGAACCGCGCTTTCATATTTTGATATTTGAAGTCGAACGGATTGATGTTCAAGATGCCTTTTTCTATTTTGAAGCGTGCACGTATCCGCTCTATTTCCGGATTGGT
>CAZQPD010000072.1:0-6782 GCA_964595235.1 uncultured Polaribacter sp. | reverse complement strand
AAAGATTCCTCCTCGCTCCTCGTGCCTCGTCGCTCATTCGGAATGACACGCTCCTGTCATTTCGAACGAATGTGAGAAATCTTTTCTTTTTTGGGAAAGATTTCTTCCCAAATACTTCGGGACAGCCCTTACTCATCCTCGTTCATTTGGGATGATAGAAACGATCATTCGTCGCTCTGCCCTTGTGATATTCAGCAGACCCTGCCCGGTAGTGAAAAATGGATGCTTACGGTTAATCTTTTTCGATATTTTTCGGCTCTTCGTCTTCGCCTTTGGTGGCGCTTTTGAACTCGCGGATTCCCTTACCTAATCCTTTCATCAGTTCAGGGATTTTCCTGCCCCCGAACAGCAGAAGCACTACGATGACGATGATGATCCATTCTTGTCCGCCGATGAAACCTAAAAAAATATTTAATGCTTTCATTTCCGTAATATTTATGACAAAGGTATAAAAAAATAAATTGTAAAGCCAGGCGGAAATTCGTCAGTATGAAACGCCTTGGTCTTTTGTCAAGGCGTTTTTACTTGTCACCTCCCAAAATATCAACGAATCCGCCGAGTATCGATCCTTCCCCTTTGTCTTTGCCGCCCCCTTGGGGAGCATATCTGATGACCCTTTCTGCCAGCCGTGAGAAAGGCAGGCTTTGAATAAATACGGTACCGGTTCCGGATAGTTTGGCAAGGAACAATCCTTCTCCTCCGAAAAAGATGGATTTGAGCTTGCGAACCCGTTCTATTTCATAATTCAAACCGGAGGAAAAGCCGGCGATACAACCCGTATCGATGTATATACTTTGGTTTTCCAATTGTTTTATTACCACGGTTCCGCCGGCGTGTAGAAAAGCCATTCCGTCACCTTGTAATTTCTGCAAGATAAAACCCTCGCCGCCGAAAAGACCCGTTCCGAGTTTTTTGGTAAATGCAATGGATATGTGAGTGCCTTTGGCAGCGCAGAGGAATGCGTCCTTTTGACAGAGCAGGGTTCCTCCGTGTTCTTTCAAATTTACCGGTATGATTTTGCCGGGATATGGAGCGGCAAAACTCACTTCTTTTGTTTCCCGTGTTTCATTGGTAAAATGCGTAAGGAACAGGGATTCTCCTGCCAATGCCCTTTTTCCGGCATCCATTAGTTTGCCGAAGAAGCCTTTTCCGGGAGCCGAGCCGTCACCGAGGACGGATTCGAAAGTGATACCGGGGTCCATCCAATTCATGGCACCGGCTTCGGCAATGACCGTTTCGCCGGGGTCCAAGGCAATGGCGACAACCTGCAGGTCGTCGCCATGGATGGTATAGTCTATTTCGTTGGATTTCATTGTGTTATAATTTTTCGAACCGTGCTTGGAAGAAACGCAAATAGGCGGGTTCATATACCATTTTCAAGCCTTTGAACAGGTCGCGTTTTTCGAATACGCGTTCTACCGATTCCGCTACTACATCCATATGGGCTTGGGTATAGACTCTCCGTGGGATGGTCAGCCGTACCAGTTCGAGTTTCGGGTAATTGTGTTCACCGGTTTCCTTATTGCGCCCCGCCGATACGATTCCCCGTTCCATAGCACGTACTCCCGAATCCAGATAAAGCTCTGCCGCCAGTGTTTGTGCCGGGAATTTATCTTGTGGAATATGTGGCAGGAATGCTTTGGCATCGAGGAATACGCCGTGTGTTCCCACGGGTTTTACGATGGGGATGCCGGCGTCCAATAGTTTTTGCCCGAGGTAGAATACCTGTCCTACCCGTGCCCTGATGTGGTCGTCGTCCACGGATTCTTTGATGCCGATAGCAAGGGCTTCCATATCACGTCCTGCCATTCCCCCGTAGGTATGCAGACCTTCATATACGACAACCATATTCCTTGCCCGGTCGAAGATATCTTCGTCGTTCACGGCGAGGAAACCACCGATATTGACCAATGCGTCTTTTTTTGAGCTCATGGTAGCGCCGTCGGTGAGGGAGCAGAACTCATAGACGATTTCCCGTACGCTTTTATCGGCATACCCTTCTTCATTTTGCTGGATCATAAAGGCATTTTCCGCCACGCGGGTCATATCGTGGATGATTTTGATTCCGTACTTTGCGGTGAGTTCCCGCAGGGCTTTGAGGTTCGACATGGATACGGGTTGTCCTCCTGCCATATTTACCGTAGAGGCGATGGAGACATAAGGGATTTTACCGGCGCCGACTTTGTCGATAAGGGCTTGTAGCTTGTCAAGGTCCACATCCCCTTTGAATTTGTACAGGCTGTTAGGGTCGTGGGCTTCGTCCACGATAATGTCCACGAAAGTTCCCCCGGCGAGTTCCTGGTGAAGCTTGGTGGTGGTGAAATACATATTGCCGGGTATGTAGTCGCCTTGTTTGATGAGCAATTGGGAAATAATATGTTCGGCGGCTCTCCCTTGGTGTGTGGGTACTATGTATTTGTAGCTGTAATAATCCCGTACGGTCTGTTCGAGGTGGTAGAAATTCCTGCTGCCTGCATAGGCTTCATCACCGAGCATCATTCCCGCCCATTGGCGGTCGCTCATGGCTGAAGTTCCACTGTCGGTCAGCAGGTCGATATAGACGTCTTCCGAACGCAGCAGGAAAGTGTTGTATCCGGCTTCTTCCAGGCATTTCTTGCGGTATTCTTCGGTGGTCATTTTGATGGGTTCCACCATCTTTATTTTATAAGGCTCTGCCCAAGAACGTTTTTTTGTCATGGTGTTATGTTTTTGGTTAGTTAGTAGGTTAGCAAAATTAAATATTTTTTAGTTTTTGCACAATATGGATGCGGAAAACTAAATTTTGGCAGAAAAAATATGAGTTACGGTAGAAAATGTGTATAAAAACCGGTAAGTTTTGTTGAGCTTTTTTCCCAGTTTAATCCTTGGTGTATGCATGCATTCCATGCGTTCAGTACCCGTTTTTGTACCTCATCGTTATTCCGGTGGATAGCGATGGCTTTCCGTGCAAAATCCCCGGGGTTCCCTGCTTGGAATATCCAGCCGGCATTGTAGGTTTCGACGATGCGTTTCAGCGGGGCAACGGATGATACGAGTAGCGGGCTCTTGCTCATCATGATTTGATAGAGTTTGTGTGGAACGGTGTGTTCCGTGTGCTGGTTTTCTTCGTGGGGTATGATGTTGATTTGCGATGCGTGCATGATGGCGGGGATATGGGAGAAACCGACGGGACCTGTAAACAGGACTGCCTCTTCCACCCGGTGGTTCCTGGCGAGTTTTTTCAGGTATTCGATGGAATCGGGATGTCCGGGTCCTATGATGAGCAACAGGGCGCTGGGAATGTGTTCGAGAATTGCCGGCATGGCGCGTATAGCTGTCTGCAATCCCCTGTGCGGACCTATTCCACCGGTATAGCTGATGAGGTATTTGTCTGTATGTTTCTGCCAGAAAGCAGGTAAGGTGCTTTGTGAGATGAGACGGCTAAAGGCGGTACTTTCGGTATTTTCTACAATGACTGTTTTGGAGCTGATACCGGGGTATTGACTTTCGAGGAAATTTTTCATTTCATCGATGACGCAGATGATACCGTCGAAATGTTTTATCATCTTCGCTTCGTATTTTTTCCACCTCCGGTATCCGAATAGCAACTTGTTTTTTATCCTTACCAACGGATTTTTCCGCCAACGGAACCATACCGACAATGCCTCCGGATAATTTTCATGAAGGTCTATGACCGTCTTGATGCCATGATTCCGGGCTATTTTCAGCGCCGTTCCCGCCAGGGGTAAATCGTGTACATGCAGGACTGCCGGAGTGTGGTTTTGTATGCATTTGGCGATAGCCGGAGCGAACAGGGGGTGTTCGAAGCGGATGCTGTTCACTATGTCGTACCACGCTCTTTGTGCTACGGTACCGGAGGAGATATGGCGGAGTATTTTTACTCCGTTCAGCGATTCTTCGCGGGGACGTTCTTGTTCCGAATGACAAAGCACGGATACTTCGAAGTGCCGGGCGAGTGTTTCGGCTTCTTTGCGTACCCTGATATCGGCGGGATAACTGCCGTCGAGTATCATCAGGATATGCGGTGTGCGCTTCATAGGTACAATTTTCCGGACCCATACCGTGAGCCCGGCAAAAATAAGGAAATAAAAAAACAGGGAGCCGCTATCAACTCCCTGAAAGAAAAAAATACTTTCTCCCGTCAGAGGGATAGTACTAATTTTTCAATGCTTCTTCGAAAGCTTTTCTGGCTTCGGGTATGGCAATGTTAAGTAACAATCCGAGGTTGACTTTGGAGCTATCCACGAGCATACCCCACTGGTAACCGGCTTCGAATTGTAGTACCACTACCATGGCATTGTTGGTCAGTTCGAGCAGGTAATACTTGTTCAGGGTAGGGAAGTTGGCTCCCTTGAGGGCTTTGTCCATATAGTCGGTTACCCTTTCGAACAAAGCGGTCGCCTGCGGGTTCGAGTTGTAACCTGCAATGGGTGTTCCTGTACCGGTCATCCAAATGTCGGTAGCCATCAGTGCTCCGTCCAGGTTTTCTTTCAGAACTTCGATCGATTTTTTGAGTTGTTTTACATCCATGATATTACTGGTTTATTACGTTGTGATATTGTTTTTTTATTTGCGGAATGATGATGCCCGTTAGCATACCCAGGTTGGCATTTTCGTCCAAATATAATGTAAATTGGTGATAGTCGAGGTTGAGGCAAAGCAATTTTTTTCTCTCTTTGAGGTCAATAAGCAGGTAATCGTTTAATGAAGGGAATTTGTTGCCTACCAAAAGTGAGTTGATTTGAGCGACGAGTCCGGATAATTGTTCATATACTAAATCTTTTCTTTCCAATGTATCGGTCAGGTTTATCTCTCCGGTCAATTTGTCACAAATAAAGCATCCTTTGTATGTCTGTTCCAAAGACTCTTTGATGTTGTCAATTAATGCTTTGATATGTTTTGATGCTGAAAAATGATCTTCGCCGGAGGGCATCTTGTACTCTTTGCCTGTCAAAGGAAAATCCAGAGCCGGAAGTTCGTTTTCATTGTCGCTTGTATCTTTGGAAATGTCCTCTATAAGTTCTTCTTCCGGGCTCCAAGCACCGGTGGATGAAAATTGGCTTTCTTCTGAATGATATGCTAATTTAGCACCAGCGGATTTGCTTTTGGAATGCTTGTACTTTTCATTCTCATAGAGATTATCGTAGATAAAATCTAATATTTTCATAACTTTTTTTTAATCATACAAAAGTATGAAAAAAATATATAACAGCTTATGAAATATTTCATTTTTCTTGCATTTTATTACCGGTATTATTGCATAATCCGTTCTCTTTCAAATGTTTGAGAGTTTTTCGGCAGGACTTGATTATCAACTTAAAAAATTATTTCAGTGTCTCCTTTATGCTTTGTTTGTCTTTTAATACATCATCATCTGATTATCCTAATTGTAAGAAAAAAGGGGGAATTGAATGTTTCCCCCCTTTTGCTTTGATAGTAAAAAATAACGAATCAGGATTTTATCTGACAAATTTTTTGACGTAATCGAACCCGTTCACACCGATATGCAATAGGTACATTCCTCTTTCCAAACGGGAAACGGGGACGCGAATGATACCTGGTGCTTTTTCTTCGGTATGATAAACGGTTTTCCCGCTGGTATCGGTTATCGTGATATATGAAGCGGAAACGGGTGTTTCTATATTCAAAATTTCTTCTGCCGGATTGGGATACAGGTATATGGAGTTGTATATTTCGTCGTCGTAACCTATAGCAGGGACAAAAGATGCACCAATTTGGAAACTGCTATAGACAGTATTGCTTCCATAATATGCCGAAAACACTCTGACATACAATGTTTCCCCTTCCTGAATGGCATTAACGGTTACCTGTGAGAACCCACTCAAGTAATCGTCATTACATCCCAACAATTCCAAATCTCCGCAGCTACCTGAATATACGGCTAATATGGTATCATCCAGTCCACCGGATACACCTTGGGTGGAAATGGTAATATTTGAATATTCGGTAGCTGTAAGGGTGTACCAGACGTCGTTGGCGGGTCCGAGTTCTCCACAACCTTCCGGAAGGGGCTCTTCACCCGAAGGAGAAGAGTAAAAGTTCGTAGTATTGATAAATGTGCCGTCCAAAGGTATTTCGATAGCATTACTACAGTTATCATTAACTGGTGGTTCCGGAAGTGTAGTAAACGTAACCGGCACAAAAGACCATTGGCTCTCATCGCCTGCAGAGCAAAGAGATTTTACATATGCATCATAGGCTTGGTTGGATATCAAACCTGTAATGGTCAGCGGGTTATCGGTGGTAGTAATTTGAGTACCCGTACCCAATGTGAATCCTGAAAAACCGTATTCGACCAACCATTCTGTGGCACTTCCCGTTTCCGTCCACGACAGATCGGCGGAGCTTGAGGTGACGTTTGATGCCGTTAGGTTCACAGGTGCCGGACATGACGGGCAAGCTTCCAATCCATTCGGAACGGCAGGGTCACCAATGCCTTCGGGAGTTCCGTCTGTGCCGTCACTGGCTATCAGGTTTCCGTCCTGGTCATACACATTATATAAATTTTCGGAACTCCAGCTACCGGCGGTATAGACGATGGAGATGATATCACCCGTATCTACGGGGATTTGGAAGTTCTCCGGACCGGCTCCGGAATCCAAGGTTACACCGGGATACAATAACGTTCCGTTGATATAAATATCCAGGTATCCGCCGTTCCAACCGTCTCCGAATGAATCAATCAATTCGACGACAAATATTCCGCAAGTACCGGGTTCGATGGTAGTCTGGAAGCTAAAAGGTCCCGCCCATGAACTCTC
>CAZQPD010000071.1:0-6434 GCA_964595235.1 uncultured Polaribacter sp. | reverse complement strand
CATAATATATATTATGTTAAATAGGGAACAGATATACTTGACTCTGTTTATTTTTATCCCCTACGTTATTCTTTTATTTGATAATAGCAGCGTTTTGGGGAAAAAATTTCACCGCTTGCCTTCAATACTTTGATAATTTTTCCTGCTTCTTTTGAATTGAGCCCGGTTTTTCCGGCGATTTCCGCGGTTTTCATAGGAACGCCGGATTCCTTTAATACTTTTATTACCAGTTTTTTATTGTCCATAGCAGATTGTTTTATTAATGTCCTAATGTAGCTACCATGACGGCTTTTATCGTATGTAATCTGTTTTCAGCCTCATCGAAAACGATGGATGCTTCCGATTCGAATACTTCTTCGGTTACTTCCATGGCTTCGAGTCCGAATTTTTGATATATTTCCTCTCCTACTTTGGTGTCCCTGTTGTGGAAAGCCGGCAAACAATGCATGAATTTTACATTATCATTCCCGGTAAGCTCCATCATTGCTGCATTTACCTGGAAAGGTTTTAGCATTTCTATACGTTTTTCCCAGACCTCTTCCGGTTCTCCCATGGATACCCATACATCCGTATATAAGAAGTCACATCCTTTTACTCCTTCTTCAATCTCACTGGTCAGGGTAATCTGGGCACCGGTTTTTTCCGCGATTTCCATCGCTTTGATATAGAGTTCTCTTTCAGGCTGTAAGGCGGAAGGGGCTACGGCTCTGAAATCCATACCCATCAATGCCGCTCCTATCATCAGGGAGTTTCCCATATTGTTGCGCGCATCGCCGAGGTAAGCAAAGCTGATTTCGTTCAGGGGTTTGTCGCTGTGTTCTTCCATGGTCAGGAAATCAGCAAGTATCTGGGTGGGATGAAATTCATTGGTGAGCCCGTTCCATACGGGTACACCTGCGTATTTTCCCAGCTCTTCCACTGTGGCTTGTGCGAATCCCCGGTACTCGATACCGTCGTACATTCTGCCGAGGACCCGGGCAGTATCTTTCATTGTCTCTTTGGTCCCTATTTGCGAACCGGACGGTCCCAAATAAGTTACGTTACCACCTTGGTCGTGAACGGCGACTTCGAAAGCACAGCGGGTTCTCGTGGATGATTTTTCGAATATCAAGGCGATATTTTTTCCCTTGAGCATCTGTTGTTCCGTTCCTGTGTATTTGGCTTTTTTCAAGCTGGCCGACAGGTCTAACAGGAAACGTATTTCACGTGGTGTGAAATCCAATAATTTCAAGAAATTTCTATTGTGTAAATTGTACATATTTATAGGGTTTAGGTTATGTATGTTGAACAATTTATTTTAAAGTTATCCTCGTTCCGAAACGCCTGTCTTCCAACTTGCTGGCTTCGGTAATGACGCTTTTTTTTCCGCCTTTTTCCACGAACTGCAGAGCAGCTTTTATCTTGGGCAGCATGTTCCCTTCGCCGAATGCTTTTTCTTCAATCAATTTCTCAATCGTTTCTTTGTTTAGAAACTCCAATACCTTTTCATTTTCCGTACCGAAACCGGAATATACATAAGGTACATCGGTAAGAATATAGAACTCCCCTGCTCCAATGCGTGTAGCGAGTAAGGAAGAAGCCATATCTTTGTCGATAACGGCTTCTACTCCTTGGAGCATTCCTTGGTTGTCATAATAGACGGGTACCCCTCCTCCACCGGCGGCGATGACGATTATGCCTTTTTCCACCAGTTCTTTGATTATCCTTTCGTTGATGATTTCTACTGGTTGGGGCGAAGGTACCACACGCCGCCACATACCTTTTTTCTTCGGACTTTCTTTGAATGTCCACCCTTTATTACGTGCGAGTTCGCCGGCTTGTTCTCCGGTGTAGAGTTTTCCTATTCGTTTGGTGTAATTTTCAAAGGCGGGATCATCTTTCGATACCACGGCTTGTGTGACGATGGTCACTACTTGTTTGTTGATACCTTCTTCTTTTAGAATGTTCCGCAACATACGTTCGAGCATATAACCTATTCCTCCTTGTGAATCCGCCACACAGATATCCAGGGGCATTTGCGGAATGTCGTACATGATTTCCCCGGCATCGTTTCTCATAAGTATGTTCCCCACTTGGGGTCCGTTTCCGTGACTGATGACGAGATTGTATCCTTCTTTCAGCAGATATATCAGGTTGCGTATGGTGTCGCTGGAATTCTTGTACTGTTCTTCGATGGTACCTTTTTCATCCCCTCTGATGATGGCGTTTCCGCCTAATGCTATGACTGCTAATTTGCTCATATTGCGTATATTGTTATTCTCTATATAAAGGTAAAGTCGAACATCTCAACAGCCCTTCTTGTTTTCCTATTTCATAATATGGAATGGCTTCCACTGTAATACCTTTGGAACGTAGCCAGTCGTTGAGCTTGTCCAATCGGGTTTCCGACACCACCACGTCGGGGCGTATGGAAAAGAAATTCGAGGACATATTGTACATATCCTCTTTGTCAATGAACAGTATATTTTCCCGTCCGAACAGGCTTACCAAGAAATCAACATCAGCCTTATCGCTGAATCCACCGGGATAGATAACCGCATATTTTTCGCCCACCGGTTGGAAACAGCAATCCAAATGCAAGGCGTTTTCCCTGGCATTTGTCATGGATTTGATCAAATCAAAAGGACGGACTTCTTTGCCGGGAAAAAATTGTTTTAACAACTCAACGGCTTCCCGGTTCGTCCGGGCTGTTTTTATCTCGTTAAAATCCGGTTTCGAATACGTACCGACAAATATGAAATCCCCGTGTACGATAACATCCCCCCCTTCTATTCTTGCGGATTCCGGCATTTGTATGCGTTTATCTCCGGATATTTCATCCAACAAATATCCAATGGCGTCTTGTTCGTGTTCCCGGTTTGGTATCATGTTGGATACCACAAACTTATCACCGATAACAAAACCCAGGTCACGGGCGAATATTTGATTTGTATCTTCCAACAATTCCGGGCGATAGACTTTTACTCCGTATTTCTCTAACACCTCGCGGAAGCCTTCCAACTCCTTGACCATATCATCTTCGGCAGGATAAGTGCCTGCTTTGATATGCTCAATCGATTTCGGGTCGTAGGCTTCTTCTATGGTAGGTGTTCCCCCGTTACTATCCGCCCTGCCGAGGATAACGGAGTGTAAAGGAGACATTTCATTATGAATATTCAACCTAATCATGTGTTTTCTTTGAAGTAATTTCAATATTCCCGGCAAATATCTAAAAAAAAATCACTTTCTGGAAATCTTTTTTCCCGGAAAGTGATTTTTTTATTTATAAGTTCCACTACCCGTGACAACGGGTAAATATCATTTCACTTAACGCTTATCCATCGGCACAAATTCCCGTGCAGGAGAACCGATATAG
The DNA here is from genome assembly GCA_964595235.1 of uncultured Polaribacter sp. Classification (GTDB taxonomy): domain Bacteria; phylum Bacteroidota; class Bacteroidia; order Flavobacteriales; family Flavobacteriaceae; genus CAZQPD01. The sequence continues at coordinate 3,079 of CAZQPD010000071.1, read as the reverse complement.
AGTTGTCTCGGTCTTCCAATGGGTTCGTTGTTCAATCGCATTTCGCGCCATTGCGCTATCCATCCCGGCAATCGTCCGATAGCGAACATTACGGTGAACATCTCTACGGGGATGCCGAGAGCACGGTAAATGATACCTGAGTAGAAGTCCACATTGGGGAACAGTTTTCTCTCTTTGAAATACGGGTCGTTCAGTGCTACCTCTTCGAGGTGTTTTGCCACTTCGAGAGCTGGGTCGGTTACTCCCAGGTCTTTGAGTACAGCATCGGCGCTGGCTTTGATGATAAGTGCCCTGGGGTCAAAGTTCTTATAGACCCTGTGCCCGAAGCCCATCAGACGGAAGGGGTCGTTCTTGTCTTTGGCTTTGTTTATGTATTTCTCTACATCTCCTCCGTCGGCGATGATTTGCTCGAGCATTTCTATCACAGCTTGGTTGGCTCCTCCGTGTAGCGGTCCCCACAGGGCGGATACACCGGCAGAAACGGAGGCGAATAAACTGGCGTGTGAAGAACCGACGAGCCGCACTGTGGAAGTAGAACAGTTCTGTTCGTGGTCTTGGTGCAGGATGAGTAGTTCTTCCATCGCTTTTTTGACGATGGGGTTCGTTTGATACGGCTCGGTAGGTATTTTGAACATCATCATCAACATATTGTCTATATAGTCCCTGCTATTGTCTGCATAGTTCAGAGGTGTACCTTCGTTCTTAGCATGAGCCCAAGCTGCCAATACGGGAAATTTACCCAATATCTTTGTTATGGCGAGATAAGCATCCTCATCGGAGTGGACATCCGTAAGATCAGGATGAAAAGCCGTAAGGGCTCCGGTAAGCGAAGACAGTACCCCCATGGGATGCGCTGAACGCGGAAAACCATCTAAAATACCCTTTATTTCTTCATTTACCAGGGTGTGTTTTTTGATATCGTTTTCGAATTTTTCGAATTGTTCCCGTGTAGGCAATTCTCCGAATATGATCAAATATGCCACTTCGAGAAAGCTGGCTTTTTTTGCCAGGTCCTCAATAGCATAGCCACGGTGACGCAATACGCCTTTTTCCCCGTTGAGAAAAGTAATGGCGCTCTTGCATGAACCCGTATTCTTAAAGCCGGGGTCGAGGGTGATGATCCCCCCGGTCATACCTCTTAATTTTTTGATATCTATTGCTATTTCGCCTTCGGTACCGATTTCTACCGGAAACTCGTAGCGTTGCCCTCTAAACTCAAATATGCCTGTTTCTGTCATGGTACTATGTTTTTGAATTAATAATGTACAAACCTACTCGGCTAAAATAGTTATTTTTTTGATATTTATCAATGAATATAAAAAACTTGTTGTAACTTTCGTTACAACAAGCTGTTATGTCCGTTATTGTTAGTTAAGCCGGTAACCGGAAAAATTTACCGTGTCAATTCTTCTTCAATACGTAATAACCTGTTGTACTTTGCCATACGGTCACTCCTGGATGCAGACCCTGTTTTTATGTATCCGGTGTTCAAAGCCACAGAGAGGTCAGCGATAAAAGTGTCTTCTGTTTCTCCCGAACGGTGTGAAATAATGGTCTTAAATCCGGCTTTATGCGCCATTTCGACTGCGGCGATGGTTTCGGTAAGGGTGCCGATTTGGTTTACCTTGATTAAGATAGCATTTGACGCTTTGCTTTCTATACCTTTTTTTAAACGTTCCACGTTGGTAACATACAGGTCGTCACCTACTATCATGATTTTGTCCCCAATGATTTTTTGTAAGTAAATCCATCCGTCCCAATCATCTTCACTCATACCGTCCTCTATGGATACGATGGGGTATTTGGTAACCAAACTTTTCAGGTATCCGGCTTGTTCGCGGGAGGTTCTCACGGCGCCTTTTTCTCCTTCGAAAATTTTATAGTCGTAGCGCTTTTTATTTTTGTCGTAAAATTCAGAAGCTGCCACATCGAGGGCTAGTACTATGTCCTTACCCGCTTTATATCCGGCACTGTCAATTGCCGACAGTATGGTTTCCAATGCGTCTTCTGTGCCTTTGAGCGCCGGAGCGTAGCCACCTTCATCCCCGACAGCGGTGCTCAAACCGCGTTGTTTCAGTATTTTTTTCAGATGGTGAAAGGTTTCCGTTCCCATTTGCATAGCTTGCGCAAAAGACTTGGCGCCTACGGGCATGATCATAAATTCCTGAAAGGCTACCGGCGCATCGGAATGCGAACCTCCATTGATAATGTTCATCATAGGTACGGGTAATTTCGAAGCATATATCCCGCCGATATACCTGTATAGGGGTAGCCCCGAAATTTTTGCAGCTGCTTGAGCGGCAGCAAGGGATACGCCGAGAATGGCATTTGCACCGAGACGGGATTTGTTAGACGTACCGTCTAATGCTATCATCAACCGGTCTATTTCCGCTTGTTCCGTTACGGAAATTCCTCTCAATTTGTCCGCTATCTCTGTATTTACGTTGCTTACCGCTTTGCTTACGCCTTTTCCCATATATGCTTTTCCACCGTCGCGCAATTCTACGGCTTCATGTGCGCCGGTAGAAGCTCCCGACGGTACGGCAGCGCGCCCCAATACTCCTGATTCCGTGATTACGTCCACTTCTACGGTGGGATTTCCTCTGGAATCGAAAATTTGACGTGCATGGATGTTTTTTATTCTGCTCATGATTATATATGATGGATTTTTTCGCGTGTAAATGTAGGTATTTTCTTTCATATCCCGTATTGATTTTTATCACTTGATCCGGCGGAAAAAAGACGGAATTATTATCCATCCTGTACCTTTTTTTTCGTTTTGCTCCTCCGCTGGAAATTCACCCGGCATCCCATGCTCTGAAAAGTACCACTCATTCCGGATGAGTGGGGTCTGTCCCGAAGTATTTTGGGAAGGAATCTTTCCCTGTAATCAAAAGATTTCTCCCTCCGTTCGAAATGACAGAGCCGTGTCATTCCAACAGAGCGACGAAGGAGCGACAGCTTGTCCCGAAGCATTTTGGGAAGGAATCTTTCCAAAAAAAGTAAAGATTTCTCACTCCGCTATCGCTCCGTATCGAAATGACACGCTCCCCAACTATCAACTCACAACTATCAACTG
>CAZQPD010000070.1:0-10420 GCA_964595235.1 uncultured Polaribacter sp. | reverse complement strand
GACGCACCACCAGTGGTATTAGAAGTTGTCTTTTTCTGCCAAATAATAGCTCCCATATAGTCAAATCCAATGCTTTCACAAAATTTGATTATTTCAGTTCTAATGGGAATAACTTTATATCGTCCATAATAAACCGAACGAGCAAATTGGTCGCCAATATTTACACAAAGTCGGCAACCGTTATCAAGAACACGATAACTTTCTTTCCAAACAAGATTTAGGTTATTAATATATTTTTCATAGCTATCGTTATACCCTATTTGGTTTTCTGTGCCGTAATCTTTTAGTTGCCAATATGGTGGTGATGTGATAATTAACTGCACAGACTTATCAGGAACGCCACCCATATGCCGACTATCACCAATTATTATTTTATGTTTTGTTTTTCTATTCATTTTTAGTTTTTTACTCCTTACAAAGATACTCGAAATTTATTTTTTAATGAAAAGAGTTTAGCTCTTACATTCTTCTTTCAGCTTGCAGCTAACACCCATACACCATCATCGCCTATATTCCCCTTTTGTGCGCAAGTTAATAATTTTTACAAATTTGCCAAAATCAATACCTTCCGGCAGGTTTTGTCTTATTACGTTTGTCCGCTTTTGTGATTTTCAGCAGACCCTAATTCATTTTCTTTTACTATTCAATCCTCCCATCCACCATTTTGATGATTCGATCCGCCATGGCAGCCAGCCGGGTGTTGTGGGTAACGATGACAAAGGTCTGCCCGAACTTGTCGCGCAGATCGAAAAACAACTTGTGCAAATGCTCCGCCGAGTCGGTATCGAGGTTTCCGCTCGGCTCATCGGCAAAAACCACCGAAGGCTCATTCATCAATGCACGGGCTACCGCAACCCGTTGTTGTTCGCCTCCCGACAACTCGGCTGGCTTATGTGAAATACGGTCTTTCAGCCCGAGAAAATCCAACAATTCCAATGCCCGGTTTTCGGCTTCTTTTTTCCCTTTTTTCGCTATGAATGCCGGGATACATACATTTTCCAATGCGGTAAATTCCGGTAATAAATGATGAAACTGGAAGATAAAACCAATATGCGTATTACGGAAGGCGGCGAGCTTCGAAGATGACAATCCCAACACGTCGGTTTCCCGGATCCTCAATCTCGCACCGGCAGGATTGGAAGGCTTGTCCAAAGTGCCGAGAATGTGCAATAACGTAGTCTTACCGGCACCCGAAGGACCCACTATGGCTACTATCTCCCCCGCATCCACTTGCAGGGAAACCCCGTGTAATACTTCGAGGTTGCCGAATCTTTTGATAATGTTCTCCGCTTGTATCATACGTAATTCTCGTGTCAAAGGTAATCGAAAAATCAATACCCCACCGCCGTATCCTCTCCTCTGGGGTCTGCGCCCCCTTCCCAATGACCGTCCTTCCGGAGTATGGCATCCACCTTACCTATCACAACGGAATTTTTTTCCACGATTGTATAGCCGAGTGCACGCAGGGAATCTTTGACCCCGGAATCAAAACCACCGGGTTCCAACATAATGTGATCCGGAAGCCATTGATGGTGAAAACGCGGGCGTCCCACCGACTCCTGCATTCCCATGCCGAAAACCGTCACATTGAGAATGTTCTGCAAGACCGATGTGATGATGGTGGAACCTCCCGGCGACCCGAGCACCATAAGCACTTGCCCGTCTTTGGTTACAATAGTGGGCGACATGGAGCTAAGCATCCTTTTGCCCGGTGCAATGGCATTTGCTTCCGCCCCCACCAATCCGTAAGAATTGGGAAATCCGGGCTTGATACTGAAATCATCCATTTCATTGTTGAGAAAAAACCCTCCTCCGGGCACAAATACTTTCGACCCGTAAGCACCGTTCAGGGTGGTGGTCACCGCCACGGCATTCCCATAGCCGTCCACAATAGAATAATGAGTGGTCTCCGTACTTTCCGTTATCTGTATTTCGCCGTGTGAAACGGCACGGGAATCCCCGGCTTTGTTCCAATCGAAATCGCGCATTCTCTCACGCAGGTATCCCACGTCTATCAGCTCTTCGACCGGCACCTCTACATAGTCCGCATCACCGAGATAATACGCCCTGTCGGCATACGCCCGGCGTTCGGCTTCGGTGAGCAGTTGGATATAGCGGGTACGGTTATGAGGTAAGCTATCCAAGGGGAAGTCCTCGATGCTTTTGAGAATTTGAGCCATACAAATCCCCCCGCTCGAAGGTAAAGACATGGAATAGATGCGGTATCCCCGGAAGTCGAATGATACAGGCTTCCGCCAAATGACTTCATACGCCTCCAAATCCTCCTTGTCGATGATGCCACCCAAAGAACGGATACGGCGTATCATCTCCATTCCGGTCTCGCCGCCGTAAAATTCTTCCCTGCCGTGGTCACGGATGCGTTTGAGGGTCGCAGCATAGGCGGGATTGCGGCAGGTATCACCCGCTTTCCACTCTTTGTCGAACAGAATGGTGTCGTGATTTGCCCGGCGGAACATTTCCCTGAACCGATTGAGCCGTGCAGCTTGCTTCCCGCTGATAACAAAACCGCCTTCCGCCAGTTCTATCGCCGGGGCGATAAGACGTTCGAAAGGCAAACTCCCGAACTTACGGTGTACGGCGAACAAACCGGCAACAGTACCGGGAACCCCGACCGACAAAGCTCCTAATGTACTCGCTTCCGGTATGATTTGCCCCGTACTGTCGAGATACATATCGCGGCTGGCTCTCCGCGGGGCTTTCTCGCGGTAGTCCAATGCGCCGGTTTCCCCCTCTGCCGTACGATAGACCATAAAACCCCCGCCCCCTATATTTCCCGCATAGGGATATACCACCGAAAGTACCAAGTCCGTGGCTATCATGGCATCAAAGGCATTTCCCCCTTCCTTGAGAACGGCTATCCCTGCACGGGACGCTTCCACACGCGCACTGACGACCATCGCCGTATCGGCAGTGACCCCTCTTACCGGTGCCCGCTCTGCCGGTTGACGTTTGCAAGTAATGAGGAGCATAACGGGTACCATCAACCACAAAGTACGAACGGAACATTGCCGGCTACCGCAGGAGATTTTTTTTATTATTCTTTGAAATGACATGAGTAATATGGGTTTTATATGCTTTGCTGAAAATTACAAAGGTAGAGCATTAAAAAAATTCCCCCAGATGTTTTACCCGTAGACCCCGGTTGACCGCCCAAATATATAAACTAACGGGGAGAACCGCAAAACAATTTCTGTGTTTGCCCGGACAGGGGACTATCCCGTTTAAGCATTGAAATAAGCGGTGTATGGCTTATTCCCGCAGGATACTACCAGGTAGTTTGCTGCCTTTTTGTTCCGGCATTGGGCAATATCCTGCACAGCCCGGAAATTTGTTATGCACGCATAGTTTTCTACCGTTTTTTTTCTTACCTTTGTGTCGTTTTTAGAAATTTAATTACCGAGATATGAAAATATTAGTTTGTATCAGTCATGTACCCGATACGACGTCCAAGATCAACTTCACCGAAGGGGATACGCGGTTCGACACCACAGGGGTACAGTTTGTTATCAATCCGCACGATGAGTACTCGCTCACCCGTGCTATGTTTTTCAAGGAGCGTCAAGGAGCATCGGTAACGGTGGTCAGTGTAGGCGGGGCGCAAGTGGAACCCACTTTGCGGAAAGCCCTTGCCATTGGTGCCGATGATGCTATCCGTATCGATGCGGAGCCGGCTGACGGTTATTTTGTCGCCCGCCAATTGGCAGAAGTAGCCAAAAACGGCGGATATGACCTCATCCTCGCCGGGCGTGAATCTATCGACTACAACGGCAATATGGTACCCGGAATGATGGCAGCCCTGTTGGATTACAATTTTGTCAACGGTGCCAATTCCATCGAAGTGGACGGCAATTCCGCCACCCTGACCCGCGATGTGGACGGCGGCCGTGAAACCTTGCAAGCGGACTTGCCCTTGGTGGTCGGTGCGCAAAAAATCGTGTTGGAAAGCGAATTGAAAATTCCCAATATGCGGGGTATCATGATGGCGCGCAAAAAACCGCTACAAGTAGTGGAGCCGGTCGAAGCCCAAGCGCGTACCGAAACGGTAAAATTCGAAAAACCGGCACCCAAATCCGACTGTAAAATTGCCGCTACCGTGGACGAACTGGTCGATTTGTTGCACAATGAAGCAAAAGTCTTTTAACAAAAAAAATCTCATTATGTCAGTATTAGTATTTGCCGAATCATCGGAAGGAAAATATAAAAAGTCAGTCTTTGAGCTGGTTTCATATGCCAAAGCATTAGCCGATCAAATGCAAGAGGAATTGGTTGCACTCACGGCATTTGCCGGGGATGCACAGGTATTGGCACAATACGGTGCCGGAAAAATCCTGGTGGGAAGCAGCGAAGCGCTGAAAACCGCCGATGTCAACGTATGGGCGGAATTTATCGCAGCGGCTGCCCGTGAATACGGGGCTAAAGCCGTATTGTTCGACTCCGGGGCGAATGGTATGTATGTAGCGCCTCTCGTAGCTGCCAAGCTCGACGCCGGATATGCTTCGAACGTAGTGGCATTGCCCGAATCCGTCGAGCCTTTTGCTGTGAAGCGGAAAGTTTTCTCGAACAAAGCCTTTTCCGTCACCCGCATACTTACGGAAATCAAGGTATTGAATCTTTTCAAAAATTCTTATGGCGTACACGAAAATCCGGTACAGCCCGGAATTACGGAGTTCAACCCGGAATTGCCCGGCGAACGTATCAAACGCACCGGACTGGAAAAAGCCACGGGAAAGGTAAATCTCTCCGACGCCGAAATCGTCGTCTCCGGCGGTCGCGGACTGAAATCGGGAGACAATTGGGGTATGGTGGAAGAACTCGCCGGAATCTTGGGAGCTGCCACCGCTTGCTCCAAGCCCGTCGCCGATTTGGGATGGCGTCCCCATAGTGAACACGTAGGGCAGACCGGTAAGCAAATCGCCTCCGATGTCTATATCGCTATCGGTATTTCCGGGGCTATCCAACACCTCGCCGGAGTCAACTCGTCCAAAATCAAAGTGGTCATCAATACCGACCCCGAAGCGCCTTTCTTCAAAGCAGCGGAGTACGGTATTGTGGGTGATGCTTTTGAGGTAGTCCCTGAAATGATAGAGAAGATAAAAGCGATAAAAGCCGGAAATTAGTATTTTTTATTAAATTGCGTCGCAATTTTCAGACCCTGCCCCCTGATGGGGGCGGTCTTGTGCCGTAAGAACGAAAAATTACTGTAAAGTGAGCCTTATTCAGCTGGATATCAAAGGGATTTCGTACAGTCAAAGCCGGAGTGGGGCTTATGCCTTGGTGTTGACAGAAGTAAACGGTACCCGCACCTTGCCTATCGTTATCGGTGCATTCGAAGCCCATTCCATCGCCATAGGATTGGAGAACGATATCAAGCCCCAACGCCCACTGACTCATGACTTATTCGTCAATTTCGCCAAGATTTTCCAAATCACCGTCAAGAAAGTTATCATTCACAAACTCATAGACGGGATTTTTTATTCCAGCCTGGTCTGCGAACGGAATAAAGAGGAAATTATCGTCGATTCGCGAACTTCTGACGCCGTAGCCATTGCCATACGGTTCGAAGCACCCATTTACACCTATGAGAATATTCTCGATAAAGCGGGCATCGACTTGAAAATAACGGATTTGTCACAACAAGAGGAGGAACAAGCGGAAGAGGATTTGTCCGATGAGGACAAAGAAATACTGCAAGAGATAATTTCCGACCTCGAACAGGCTTTGGAATCCTCTTATGAAAACCATTCCATCGAAGAACTCGAACGTATGATGCAAACCGCCATCGAAAACGAAGAATATGAGAAAGCGGCTCAAATACGCGACGAGATAAACCGGCGAAAAAAATCATAACACAATAACTTCATTATGAGTGTAAAATTCAAACTCACCATCCTCAACTTCCTCGAATTTTTTGTTTTCGGAGCTTGGCTCTTATCCTTCGGGAAATATATGGGTGCCACGCTTCATTTTTCAGGAGGACAAATAGGGTCGGTATTCATGACATTGGGATTTGCATCCCTTATCATGCCCGGAATTTTCGGGATTATCGCAGACCGGTATATCAGTCCGAACAAGCTCTTTGCTCTTTTGCATTTGGCGGGAGCCGTATTGCTGTATTTCCTGGCACAACAAACTACCTATGACGGGGTATGGCTTTATGCTTTTCTCTATTTGATGTTGTATATGCCATCGATAGGTTTGGATAATACCATCTCGTATTGCATCTTGCAGAGAAATAATTACGATGTGGTAAAAACTTTCCCGCCCATTCGTGTATGGGGAACGGTAGGTTTTATCATCGCCCATTGGATTACCGACGGTTTCGGATGGGGAACCACCCCCAATCAATTTTATTTCGCCGCTGCCGCTTCGTTGGTATTAGGGGTTTATACCTTTGCCTTACCTGATTGTCCGGTTGATAAAAGCGGGGAAAAGAAAACCCTGGTACAGGCTTTCGGGCTGGATGCCCTGAAATTATTTGCCGATTATAAGATGGCGGTGTTTTTTGTATTTGCCATGTTGCTGGGTGCGGCATTACAAATCACCAATATGTGGGGAGAAGCCTATTTGTACGATTTCAGGAAGACTCCGGAATACGCCGGTACCATTATCGTAAAATACAACGGCTTTGTCATGACCTTGTCCCAAATATCCGAAACCCTGTTTATCATTACCATTCCGTTCTTTCTGAAACGTTACGGCATTAAAACAGTGATGCTTATGAGTATGTTTGCCTGGGTGTTGCGTTTTGGGCTGTTCGGTGTGGGAAGTCCCGTCGGATTGGGAGCTGTTGCTATCATCCTGTCCATGATAGTATATGGTATGGCATTTGACTTTTTCAATATATCCGGGTCTTTGTTTGTCGAACAGGAAACCGACGAAAAAATCCGTGGCTCGGCACAAGGTTTATTTATCATGCTGACCAATGGTTTCGGTGCTATCATAGGTGCTTACGGTAGCGGTTATATCATTGATATGTTTACAAAAGACGGTATAAAAGACTGGCAGACAATCTGGTACGTATTTGCAGGTTATGCATTGGTAGTAGCGATATTATTTGCCTTATTGTTCAAATATAAGCATCGTCCGGAAGCCTTAAAAGAAATCGTGCATTGATATGAAGCAGTATTTGGATTTACTTCGCCATGTCATGGAAAACGGGACAGACAAAGGCGACCGTACGGGTACGGGTACGCGTAGTGTATTCGGCTATCAAATGCGGTTCGACCTGCAAGAGGGATTTCCGCTGCTGACCACCAAAAAATTACATTTGAAGTCTATCATCTACGAGCTGCTGTGGTTTCTCAAAGGAGAGACCAATATCAAGTATCTCAACGACCACGGTGTTCGTATTTGGGATGCTTGGGCGGATGAAAACGGCGAGTTAGGACCCATATACGGGTATCAATGGCGCAATTGGAACGGGGAGGGAATCGACCAAATCAGCCGGGTGATAGAAACCATAAAGACCAATCCCGGAAGCCGGCGGATGCTCGTCTCGGCGTGGAATCCATCGGTATTGCCGGATACTTCGGTTTCCTTTGCGGAAAATGTCGCCAACGGCAAAGCCGCCTTGCCTCCTTGCCATGCCTTTTTTCAATTCTATGTAGCCGGTGGCAAATTGTCTTTGCAGCTCTACCAACGAAGCTGTGACCTGTTTCTCGGGGTGCCGTTCAATATCGCCTCGTACTCGCTATTGTTGTTAATGACGGCACAAGTTACCGGTTTGGAGCCGGGAGAATTTATCCATACCCTCGGTGATGCCCATATTTACAACAACCACAAGGAGCAAGTGGCATTGCAGCTCTCCCGTGAACCCCGTCCGTTGCCCCGTATGCATCTGAATCCCGGAGTGAAGGATATTTTTGATTTTACTTATGAGGACTTTACCCTGACAGATTACCATCCGCATCCGCATATCAGCGGAAAAATTTCTGTATAAAGCATTAATGAAATACATTTATGAACCGGAATATACGTGTGCGTTTTGCCCCGAGTCCCACAGGACCTTTGCATATAGGTGGTGTCAGAACGGCGCTTTACAACTATTTGTTTGCCAAAAGACACGGCGGCACTTTTATTCTCCGTATTGAGGATACCGACCGCAAACGCTTTGTCCCCGGAGCGGAGGACTACATTATTGAGGCGTTGAACTGGGCGGGAATTCCCTATGACGAAGGTCCCGGAAAAGAAGGGACGTCCGGACCATACCGCCAGAGCGAACGCAGCGGGATATACCAAAAGCATATCCGTCATCTGCTCGACACAGGGAAAGCCTATTACGCCTTCGATACTCCGGAGGAATTGGATGCGGCGCGCAAGCAAGCCGAATCACGGGGTGAAACCTTTGCTTATGACGGGTATTCACGCGGAAAAATGAAAAATTCCATCAGCCTGACCGGAGAACAAACCCGGCAATTGCTGGAAAGCGGAAACCCCTATGTCATCCGGTTCAAAATGCCCGGAGATAGGCAGCTGACTTTGTATGATGAAATACGCGGTGAGGTTCGTGTGAACACTTCCCTGCTCGATGATAAAGTCCTTTTCAAATCCGATGGTTTGCCCACTTATCATTTTGCCAATATCGTAGATGACCATTTGATGCAAATCACTCATGTCATTCGCGGAGAGGAGTGGTTACCTTCCTTGGCATTGCACCATTTGCTCTATGAAGCTATGGGATGGGAGCCTCCCGTTTTCGCCCACTTGCCGCTGATACTCAAACCCACCGGCAAGGGCAAATTGAGCAAACGGGATGGCGATAAGCACGGTTTTGCCGTTTTTCCCCTGGCATACCGTGATCCGCGAACCGGAGAGACGAGCCGGGGATACCGTGAGGATGGTTTTTTCCCCGAAGCCATGATCAATATGCTCGCCCTGCTGGGCTGGAATCCGGGGGATGAAAGGGAGATTATGGATTTGGAGGAGTTGACACGTAGCTTTGAATTGAAACGGGTCAATAAAAGCGGGGCGAAATTCGACCCGCAAAAGACCCTGTGGTTTCAACAACAATACATGCACCGGAAGGATACGGACAGCCTGACGGATTTGTTTGCCGCCCATATGGAATCGGCAACGGAGGTTTCCGCAGCGGAGCGCAGGGCTTTCCGGGAGAAAGACCGTGCCTATCACCGCCGGGTGGTGGCTTTGTTGCACGAGCGTGCCGTATTTGTCCGGGATTTTTGGGAACAAGGACGGTATTTTTACCTGCCACCTGCCGCATACGACCCCAAAGCGGTAAAAAAAGCATGGAAAGATGACACTTCTGCTATAATGAAAGAGTTGACGGAGGTTTTGCGTGAGGTTGAGCCTTTCGATTCACCGGATATCGAAACAAGTGTAAAAGCATGGGTAGGAGAGAAAGAACTTTCTTTCGGTAAGGTGTTGATGCCCTTCCGGTTGAGTTTGGTCGGAAGTATGTCGGGACCTCATGTGTTCGATATAGCAGCCCTAATCGGAAAAGAGGAAAGTATCCGTAGAATCCATACGGCGATAGATTCGATAAACCGCGAATAATGCAGCGTAGAAAGTTGAAAAACGATGAACTCGGGCGGTTGCCGGTAGAAGCGTTTCGCCGGTCGGAAAAGTCCCCGGTCATTTTGGTATTGGATGATGTCAGGAGTTTGAACAATGTGGGTTCGGTATTCCGTACGGCGGATGCTTTCCGGGTGGAAAAAATATACCTGTGTGGCATCACGGGAACCCCACCGCACAAAGATATACGCAAGACGGCTTTGGGAGCATGTGAAAGTGTGGCGTGGGAATATGCGGAGGATGTAAACAGCCTCGTGGAGCGTTTGAAGTCGGAAGGTGTGGTGGTAGTGAGTGTGGAACAAGCCGAAGGCAGTGTCTCTTTGACGGATTTCCGTATTGACGGGGGGAAAAAGACTGCTTTTGTATTCGGCAATGAAGTAAAAGGGGTGCATCAGGAGGTGGTAAACCGCTCGGATGTATGTGTGGAAATTCCCCAATACGGCACCAAACATTCTTTCAATATCTCCGTCAGCGTGGGGATAGTGCTCTGGGATGCAATCAATAAATTAAAGTGGAGAGGATAAAAAGAGGGCTCCTGCTGTAAATGTTCAAACAATGATTTTGAGTTGATAGTGTTTAGTTTTTAGTTGATAGTTGGGGCGTGCTGTCATTTCGATACGAAGCGGTAGCGGAGGGAGAAATCTTTTTTAGTTGATAGTGTTTAGTTTTTAGTTGATAGTTGGGGGCGCGCTGTCATTTCGACCGGAGGGAGAAATCTTTGCATAACTTGGAAAGATTCCTCGTCGCTCCTTACGTCGCTCTGTCGGAATGACAGGCTCGTGTCATTTCGACCGGAGGGAGAAATCTTTGCATAACTTGGAAAGATTCCTCGTCGCTCCTTACGTTGCTCTGTCGGAATGACAGGCTC
>CAZQPD010000069.1:0-4557 GCA_964595235.1 uncultured Polaribacter sp. | reverse complement strand
CCTATCCGCTGGCGGACTCGTGTAGAAAGTTTTCCGGAATCGATATTCAGAAAACCGGCAACAGCATTTACAGCTTTACCGTATTCATAGAATACCGCAGCTCGCAGAATTGCCTCGATGTATATACCGAGGAGACCTACTATATGAGTTTTGTGCCCGATCATACCGGAACTTATATATTCCGGTTTTGGGATGGTACCGACCAGGCGGGAAATGACAGGTGGAAAAATTTTGAAATAAATATCACGGAATAAAATATTTTTCTTAATTTCACGCTTACAATGTAATAAAGGAAATAATCAATGGGTTTGGATGAACTCATAAAGGCATGTAAGCGCAATGACCGCCGGGCACAGGAACGTATATATAAAATGTATGCGTCGAAAATGTATGCCCTGTGTTTGAAATATTCCAGGAGTAAAGAAGAAGCCGAAGACAACTTGCAAGACGGCTTTATCACTGTGTTCGAAAAAATAGACCAATTCGGGTTCAAAGGCTCATTCGAAGGTTGGATAAAACGCATCATGATCAATACCGCATTACAAAAATACCGCGAAAGGAATGTGTTGAATCTCGTCAGGGAAGAAGATATTTCCGGTATGGTGGAAGTGGACGAACAAGCAACCTCTTTGCCTTTGGACTATCTATTGGATAAAATACAACACTTGCCCAACCAATACAGGCTGGTGTTCAACCTGTATGTTCTGGACGGATATTCCCACAAGGAAGTCGCCCGGATGCTGGGCATCAGTGAGGGCACCTCAAAATCAAACTTGTCCAGAGCCCGAAATCTGCTACGGAAAAGAATAGAAGAAGATATGACCGGTAACCAATCCATTGCCTTTGAATAAAAAATTACCTTTCTCTCATGAACCATAACAAGAATATCGACCGTTTATTCCGGGAAAAATTCCGGGATTTCGAACAAGAACCCCCGCCTTATATATGGGATAATATACAAGCGCGCTTGGACGGAAAACGTAAAAGACGGATGACCCCCTGGTGGTGGGCTTCTGCCGTCGCGGCGGGATTAACCCTGCTGATAGGAATTAATTATTACCGTTCCGTACCGGATACAGCACCGGTACGCCCCGTGGTTACCGGAGAGCAACTTCCGGTTTCCCCCGTTGCCCGCCGGGATATGAACAAAAGCTCCTTATCGCCGGGTATAAGTGATAAAATCTCTACTCCCGGTCAGCCTTCGACCACACGTAGTATTGCCCGTAAGCCAACCCATTCTCTCATTCCGGTATCCCGGTATGAGGATGCGAATATTACGCCAGATACACGGTCAACTCCCCGCCACATAGCCATGGCGGTCACCTATGCGGAAGCAACTCCCCTGGAAAATCCCCTACCCGGACGGTACAGTTCCCCGGACACCATCAGCTATCCCGGTTTTGCCTTCACTACGGATGACATTTCCGCAGAAGCGGAAACCCTTACCACTGTGGAAATGCCCGTATCCGCGTCTGCTGACGGGCAGGATTCCGGCGAATGGGCGGTAAGTACGCTGCTATCCCCGACTTATATGGATTATTTCAATAAGGGACTGTCGAACATCGACCCGCGCTTCAATGATAATGAAAAACACGGAATCATCTCCCGGTCATACGGTGTTCAAGTGGAATACAAACCCTCCGGTAGATTGTCCTTCGAATCGGGGGTTATCAAGGCGGATTATGCTTTTGCCACCGACAATATCTATGTTTCCCCTACGGGCAGGACGCCCCAATACTCCGGTATTATTTATGATTCCGGTAGTCATCATATCGAGTTGAACGCCGTTCCCAATTCATCGCAGGAAGAGGGTTTTTCCTCCTCCGGAGAAGAATATGAAGGTAGTATCATTCAGAGTTTCAGCTATTTTGAGATTCCGTTGAGTGCCAAATACGCCCTTACTGAAGGAAATATTACCCTGTCGGCAAAGGGAGGTGTCAGCACATTGTTGCTCGACCAAAATGAAGTGTATGTACAAACCGGGTATTTCACGAACAAAATCGGAAAATCCGCGTTGAACAAACTGAACTTTTCCGCTAATGTCGGTATGGAACTCGATAGTAAGATATACAACAAGGTACATTTATCAGTCAATCCGGTCATCAAATTTTACAGTAGGACTTATATGAAAGCCTACCCATACAACAACCCGTTTTCAATAGGGCTGTACAGCGGGTTGAAATATAAATTCTAAAATTTTTGGCATGCTTTCTGCCGGAAATTTTTTATCATTGCCAACTCAATAACCGAGCCGATATGAGAAAGCGGTATCTATGGCTAATAGCCGGTATGTTGTTATCCTCGACCTTGTTCGCCCAGCAAGCCGACAAGGAAGTCCAGGATTTACTTGCACGGAAAAGACAAGAAAATCTCCGGGAAGCGGTCACCGGCTACCGGATACAGATATATTACGGGTTGAGTGAAGCCAAAGCCCGCAGCATACAGAACAATTTTATGACGTTGTTCCCCGATATTCCAGTGCGTTTGTTTTACAGCCAACCGGAATGGAAGGTACATGTGGGGAATTTCCGTACCAAACTCGAAGCCGAGCGGGCGTTGAAACAGATTCGCGAAGAGTTCGCCAGTGCCTTTATACTCAAGACGAAAATCAATGTTGCCGTTGAGCCGTAACCAGCTTACATATCGATGGCTTATCCCGTTGTTTTGGTTGGTAGGATTTCATATTTTCGCCCAAGATGCCACTTTGGCAAAACGGTATTTTCGCGAAGGACAGTTCGACAAAGCGGCGGCAATATATGCCCGTTTGCACCGTGAGAATCCCGGAAATTCATTCTACCTGAAATCCTTGATAAATTCCTGGTTGGAGCTGGAAGAATATGACAAAATCAGGGAATTGGTCGAAAAAAAACTCGACAGCGGGTCCCGCGTCAATCCGTCGTATTGGATCTATATGGGATTGGTGTTCGACAAAAAGAAAGACACCGTCCGGGCGCATGAATATTACAATAAGGCATTACAAGCAGTAGATGAGGGGAGGAGTATCGCAGCGGGTTTTACCGTAGCCCGGTCGTTCAAAGAATACCATCTGCTCGATTACGCCTTGAAAGCCTATGAAAAATTAGCGGTCAAGAATCCCAACTCCAATTACACGTTCGATATGGCGCTTATATACGGTGAAATGGGCGATATAGAAAAGATGTTCGAAATGTACCTGAACGCCCTCGACGGTAAGTTCAATAACATCGACCGTATCAAGCTCTTTATCAATAGGTTCCTGACCGATGACCCCGATGAGGACAACAACCGTATTTTCAAGGAACTATTGTTGAGGAAGCTCCGGGACAATCCCGAAGCGAAATGGAACAAACTGCTTTCCTGGCTCTATATACTCCAGAAAGAATACCACAAGGCATTCATACAGGAGAAAGCCGTCTATATCAGGGAAAAAACGGATTTGCAAGGCATATTGGACGTAGGGGTTTTGGCGCTCGACGCCTCCGATTTTTCCACTTCGAGGGAAGCATTTGACTTTGTTATTTCCCATACGGACAATGAAGATTTGAAAATCCAAGCCGGACTGATGCGGTTAGAAGCATTGCGAAGAGAAAAACCGGATGACAAAGCCTTCGTCGAGAACGAGTTTGCCCGTTATTTCGAACGGTATGGAACCGGTAGCCGGACTTATGCGGCGCAGATAGCTTACGCCGATTTTCTGACCTTTGACATAGGGGATGCCGTTAGGGCAAAGACAGTGGTGGAACGCGCTTTGGAGAACCGGCTGACGCCGTACCAGACAGCGGAACTCCAGATGAAATTAGCCGATATACTCGTATTTACCGGCGAATACAGCCGGGCATTGGTGCTCTATACCAAAATTCAAATGGATTTCGAGAATAGTCCTTTGGCACATGAAGCACGTTATAAAATCGCACGTACATCTTATTTCAAGGGGGATTTTAAATGGGCGAACATCCAGCTGAAAGTATTGAAAAGAGGCACTTCGAATCTCATTTCCAACGATGCCATTGATCTCAGCTTACTCATCGATGAGAACACCGGGGAGGATTCTATACCCCGGGCATTACGCCTGTATGCCAAAGCGGATTTGTTGCGTTATCAGAACAAATACCGCGAAGCGCTCGATACATTGGATGTACTACTCGAGAAATACAAAGGCAGGGAAATAGAGGATGAAGCTATGTTTATGCAGGCGGAAATCAGGGAAAAAACAGGGGATTATGAACAGGCTGTTTTGTCGTATGAAAACATATTAAAATACCATCCGGATGATATTCTGGTTGATGATGCCCTGTACCGGTTGGGGTTGTTGTACGAAACCCGTTTGAACCGTCCCGGCCTCGCCATGGAGTATTACGATAAAATAATCACCGGACAAGCATCGAGTATTTATTTGGTCGATGCCCGCCGGCGATATAGAAAGTTGAGGGGAGACCGTATTTCCCCTTGATTATTTTTTGAGTAAATCGCGGATTTCGGTCAGCAGATCGATATCGGAAGGTCCTGCGGGAGCGGGTTCTTCTTCCTGTTTTTTTCTCATTTTGTTATAAGCCTTGACGATAAAGAACATGACGAGAC
>CAZQPD010000068.1:0-6111 GCA_964595235.1 uncultured Polaribacter sp. | reverse complement strand
CGCCCCAACTATACACTCATAACTCATAACTATCAACTACAAAAGATTTCTCACTCCGCTACCGCTCCGTATCGAAATGACAGCGCCCCTAACTATCAACTAAAAACTAATAACTATCAACTGAAAAAAAGTTTTTCAGCGGACCCCTGATTTATTCCCCGGGCTTAATATTATTCGATTTTTTCCGGTACTTCGAGGGGGGCATACCTACATTTTTCTTGAATGCCGTATGGAAGGTGGACAGGGAATTGAATCCGGAATCATAAGCTACGGCTTCGATTTTCAGCGTGGTTTCCACCAGTAGCCGTTTGGCTTCTTCTATCCGGTACGAATTGATAAATTCATAAAAGTTTTGCCCGTGGAATTGGTTGATGACCTGTGAGAGGTAATTGGGTTTTACCCCTATGATATCCGATAGTTTATGCAGGTTGATATCCGGTTCGAGGTACCATTTTTCACGATTTAAGGTGGCTATGAGTTTTTGGTTGATTTCGCGGGCTTTTTCTTCGCTCAATGCGGAGGAGCTGTACCGGAGCTTCTTGCGTTTGAGCTCCCACTGTTTGTCGAGATACCTTCGGTACAAAGCCAAACCGGTAATAAGAACCAGTAGGAACCCTCCTAACGAAAAGAAAAACAGCCTGGTTTGATAAAACCGCGCTTTGATATGTACTTCGAGCGGAGCAACTCCTTCCGACCAGTAGCCGTCATTGTTAGCGGCTTTGTAGAACAAGCGGTAATCGCCCGGTGGCAGATTGAAATATTCGGCTTTCCCCCTGTTGCCACCGTACTGCCATGCCGTATCGTACGGTTGTAATTGCCAAGCATAGCTGTTCTTATCGGGCTGAATCAAATTGGTCAGGGTAAATTCGAATTCGAGGTGATTCTCATCCGGCTTCAAATCCAATCCCTTACCGTTATGGATGACGGGTTTGCCGTTGACTTTGATCCGTTCGATGTAGAGCGGAGCCCGGTAGGTATTCTGCGGCAATCTCCCGGGATGAAAGAATACAATGCCGCCGCTTCCGCCGAAATATAGGTATCCCTGCTCGTCTTTGAACGAAAAATGCCCGGAAAAACTCAATTCCTGCCAACCCATATTTTCGACATACAGGCGGTTCTCCAACCCGTCGGAAGGTCCGAATACGGTGAATTGTCCGGTCGCAGGATGGAATTTTACGATGTTCTTGGTCGTCGCCAGCCATAGATTTCCGCGGTCGTCCGTTTCTATCGATTTGACGTTGTTGTCCGGCAAGCCTTGTGCCACGGTGTAGTTTTTGAATATTTTTTTCCGCTTGTCGTACAATGCCAATCCACCGCCCTGTGTGGCTATCCAGATACTGTCGCCCGTACCGTTGATGTCGTTGATAACCGAGGAGCCGATACCCCGGGGGTTGTTTTTGTCATATTGGTAAATGCTGAACCTTCCGGACTTTCTGTTGAGCCGGTTCAATCCGTCGTAGGTGCCTACCCACAAGGTATGCCCGTCATCCTCATAGAGTGCGGAAATATAAGGGTGGCTGATGCTCTTCGGGTCTTGGTCGTCGGGAACGTAGCGGTAGAATTTTCCCCGTGAGGGGTCGTACTCCGTCAGCCCGTTGTTAAAACTCCCTATCCATATTCTCCCCCGGCTGTCTTGCAACAGGGCTCCGCAAAAATTTTCCCCGATGCTGTTGAAATCATCTTTACGGTACGTCAGATGTTCGACGGGTTTCAGGTTTTCGTCCAGATGATATACGCCGTTCTCCGTACCTATCCAATAGTTTTTCTGACGGTCATTCATCAGTGCGAAGTACCTTTGGGCACCGGGGGTCAGGATTTGTGTATAATTTTCAGCTTGCAATGTCCGGCTGTTCACGGCATACATTCCTCCTTCCATACCTACCCATATTCTGTCCGCAGTGTCTTTAATGAGGGAAAGGTAATGTCCCGGCGGCATTTGCCCCGGCAGGGGCGGATAAACGGGATAGACAGAGAATTTTTTGTTTTTTTTCAATATATCCACTCCCTGGTACTCGTTGCCGAACCACATATATCCCGCTTTGTCTTGATACACGGCAGTGGTGATGGAATTGGAAATACCTTGGGGATTGTCAGGGTCGGGGTAATAGTGAATATATTGCCGCCTTCCGGGGAGGATTTGAAAAGTACCGTAAAACCAAGTGGTCAGCCAGATATTGTCTTTGTCGTCTTGGAATATCCCCGATGAGAAACAGTGGAATCCGTGATTGGTCAGCCGGCGGTTATATACGTATTTTACCCATTTGCCGGAAGGCAAATGATAAGAGATGAGATATCCCAGATGGGTGGTTATCCATAACGTACCGGGATGATGTCTGTCCGGGATGATACGGTCGAACAGGTTGTAGAGTTTGTCCCGGTACTGTTCTCTCACGGAAGGGGATATCAAGTCGTGGCGTTCGAAATCACGGCTACCGGGGTGGTATTCGATGAACCCGTCGCGGTGGTTCAGTAGAAAAAATCGCCCGCCGGGAGTGATATACATGCGTAGCAGGTTGATTTTCCCTTTTTCATCCGACAAGTCGTCCTGTATTTCCGTAGCCAGCTCTCCGGTGCGGGGGTCGTAGCGGAACAACGTATTGGTGTGGTGGTCGATGATCCACAGGTTGTTCGAGCTATCGGCTTGAATTTGTGTAATGTACCGCGAGGACAGTTGTTCCGGTGCCAGGGCTTCGAAATCATCGGTGGGATAGCGGTAGCGGTACACCCCTTTTTCGGTGCCTATCCACAGGTTGTTATCACGGTCTATCAGAAGGTCGGTGATGAAGTTGAAACCGATGGAATGCGGGTTGTGAAGGTCATTCTTATATATGTACAGTTTTTTTCCGTTGTAACGTATCAATCCGTCTTTGGTGGCGAACCACATTTGCCCCAGGCTGTCCTGTACGATTTTCGATACGGAATTTTGCTCGGTACCTCCGGGCATTTTCAGGTGGTAAAAATCGGTTTTTATCCCGGGACGGATTTCCGTAAGACGTTGTTCCCCTTGGGCAAATGCCGTAATTGCCAAGATGAGAAACAGCCCTATTTTCAATAGTTTTTTCAAGAAAAAAACATATTTCACAAAAATAATATCTTTTTTCCTGCTCCGTGTTTATTTTATCCACAATTTTCCCGTCAGGGTGGTATTTTCGGATACCAGGGTATAAAAATACAAGCCCGGTGACAAGCGGAAAGCGTCGATATCGAGTGTATAAATGTGTTTTCCCGCGGTGTAATCCCGGTTTTTTACCAGTTGTGCGACCCGGTTGCCTTGTGCATCCGAGAGGTACAGATCGATGGTACCGCTACGGTAAATTTTGAAAGGTATGTAGGCTTTTCCCGTGGCGGGGTTCGGATAACTGCGGTGCAGATCCACCACATGGTTGGCATCGGGTACCGAAACGAACATATCCTCATTGATAAGAGCGGTAAAGAGCTTCAATTGCCCGTTGTTCAGAGTCATCCAGACAGGACGTATGACACCGTCGTGAGCGGCGATGTTGATATAATCGCCGAAAAAGATATTGGATTGCGGATAGAAGGTCAGCTCGTTTATTTTGTAGTTCGAGAAGGTCTCTCCACCATTGGTGGAACGTGCCAGATACACGTCGGTAGCTACTCCGTCGTCGCTCCTCCGGTCGTAAAATACGGCATAGAGATAGCCGGTGGTTTGGTCGATGGTCATCCATGACAGGAACTGGTGGGTAGAACCCGTGTCGTTGTTTACCCGTATTGCTTCACTCCACGTCGCTCCTCCGTCGGTGGATTTTTTCAGCCAAATGTCGGTGTCGTTCATTCCGTTACGCTGGTCCGACCAATTGATATATATCGTTCCGTGGTACGGTCCGCCGCTGGTATCACAAAGTGTGACGGGTAAACCGTTTGCCCGGTAAATGCCGGGTATGTCGTAATCCCAGCCTCCGGGTTGCGGATCGACGAACACATTGGGTGACCACGTCTGTCCGTAATCGGTGGATTTGGTAAATTGAATACCGGCGGGTCCCGACCAGGCTACGTAAATTTCCCCGTTGGGACCCACGGCGGGAACGGCGCCTTCCACGGTGTTGTCATCATCGGTACAACCCCCGTCCGTTTCATTAATTTTGACCGGTGCGGACCACGTTTGCCCCAAGTCCTCCGATTTGACAAAGAGAATCCGTGTCTTATCATAGGAATTATTACTGCCGTACTGGTCGAATTCCGTCCAACAGGCGTAGATATTTCCCGTCACCCGGTCGAAAACCGCCCATTCTTTATCCTGGTCTTTACCATTTAGCCCGAAAAAGGAGCCTTCGTCCCATGTGCCTGCGGAAAACTTTTGGCAGACGATACGGTCGATAAAATCTCCTTGTCCGTAGGGTGGGGACGAGAGGTGAAAGTAGTAGTAATCGCCGTTATTATCCACCAATAAGCAAGGGTCTCCCCATACTCCGTAGGAGCTGGATTGCAGCGTACCGCGTACCCATGTTTCCCCTCCGTCCTCACTGAAATAGTAGCTGTTCAGGTTCGCTCCCGCCACCAGCCTGTCCGTGTTCTCCGGATCGATGGCGATAGAAGGCTCGTTGGGATTATAATCCTGTGAAATGAGTACATTGGTAAATTGAGCCCGTATGGAAAAGAGGGAAATGAAAGCGATGAGGAATAGTGAAGTTTTCATGATATGCAGGAATTGGTTTATACGTATTAACAATTATCCGTTTTGCTACCCTATTCCGGCAACGGGGATAAGGGTAGATAGACGATTTTTTTGGTTTCGAAATGCGTTTCCTCGAAATACCGGCTGATATCCGTAACGACGGCTTGTGGAAAATCCGCCAGTTCGTCGTCAAGCGTTCCGCCTTTCAGGTATAGAATTCCGTTTTTCAACGGGTATTTCGACACCGGGTCTATCAGATGCCCCGTCCAGCGTACGAAAGTATCCATCCGTGCCACCGCCCGGCTGACGATATAGTCGTACTTTCCGCCGTGCTGTTCCGCCCTGCCGTTGACCACCCGTACATGGTCGAGCCCCAAAGCATATACTACTTCCCGTACCACTTTGGTTTTTTTTCCTACGGAGTCCAACAGGGTAAAATGAGTAGCGGGAAATAAAATGGCGAGTGGAATCCCCGGGAATCCGCCCCCGGTACCTACATCGATAATCCGGGTTCCGGGCTTGAAACCGGTATATTTGGCGATAGCCAAGGAATGTAATATATGGCGCAGATAGAGGTGTTCCACATCCTTGCGCGACACCACGTTGATTTTCTTATTCCAATCCGCATACAGGTCCTTTAAGGCGGCAAATTGATTTTTTTGCTGCGGGTCGAGACCGGGAAAATATTTGTATATCAGCCTTTCATCCATGTGTAGTTGAAAATCAGTCAAAGATACTACATCTTGTCCGAATAATCAGGGTCTGCTGAAAAATACATGGGCAGAGTGTAAAGAAAATGTCCGGATGGTATTTTTTATTGTACTATTGTTGTAAAAAATCTCACAGGATTATACTGTAATACAATATGTTATTAAAACTCTAAGTTTTATTGATATCGATTGATAGAAGTCTTTGGTTTTTATTGCGTTTTTATTTTATATTTGTTAGTAACAAGCTATGTTTGGAATCCGTATCTTTTTTTGGTGGGATTTGTGCCAAACCCTATGGGTATATGACCGGCTATCTAATCCGGGATGTTGTATCATGATGTAGAAATAGTTTGACGGTAAATAATTGCTAAAAAAAGAAAAATGAAAAAACATGTAATTCTCATCAGTTTTGCTATTCTGTGTTTGTTTCCGGTGTTTTCCCAGGTGGCGATAAATACAACGGGGGACATGCCTGATAACTCGGCAATGCTGGATGTTCAATCCGCGGAAAGAGGTGTGTTAATTCCACGTATGACCGCTGCGCAGCGGGATGCCATAGTGTCACCGGCTACCGGTTTGTTGGTTTACGTAACCGGTGACAATAAATTTTACTACTATAACGGAGTCGAATGGCGGAGTTTGTCGATAGTGGAAAAAATCAATGATCTGTTGGACGGAAAATCCGACAATGACGGATCAGAGGATTATTCGTCCGTATTTTTGGGTTACGGTTCCGGTGCCAATGACGACCAATCCGATAATGCC
>CAZQPD010000067.1:0-6535 GCA_964595235.1 uncultured Polaribacter sp. | reverse complement strand
GAGTGAGAAATCTTTACTTTTATTGAAAAGATTCCTCCTCACTCGTACCTCGTTCGTTCGGAATGACACGGCTCTGTCATTTCGACCGGAGGGAGAAATCTTTTGTATTTGGTGATGTTTTTCCGCCATCACGACAGGCTGGCTCACCCGTTAGAAATGCCCACCGGACATTTTCTTTACGCTCTGCCCTTGTGATTTTCAGCAGAGCCTAAAAACCAAACGGAAAAACACCTGCGGAAACGGTTTGGGATATTATCCGTATTTTCGTACTCGAAAACATTCCGGCACAGGCTCTAACCGTTCGAACATGAAAAACCGCCGTATCATCATTTCGGTTTTTTCCGACATCACGACCGACCAAAGGGTGCGGAAAACCGCCAACAGCCTGAACACCGGAGGTTACCAGGTACTGGTAGTAGGCAGGAGACTCTCCGGCACTACCGGATTTGAAGCAGCCTACCGCATACATAGAATACCCGTATTGTTCGAAAAAGGATTCCCCGCCTATGCCGAATGGAATATCAGGTTGTTTTTCTTTTTGCTGTTCAGCAAAATGTCCGCCCTGCTCGCCAACGACCTGGATACCCTTCCGGCAAATTTTCTCATATCGAAAATCCGCCGGAAGCCTCTGGTATATGATACCCACGAGATATTTCCCGAAGTACCCGAACTTATCGACCGCCCCCTCGTCAAATCATTTTGGCAACGCCTCGAAACCTACCTCCTGCCTTCCCTCAAATACGTCTATACCGTATCGGAAGCCGTTGCGGATTACTATTCGGGAAAATACGGTATTCCGGTAGCCGTGGTACGCAATGTACCGCCACTGAAACGGGAATACCAAGCCTTTGAATTGCCGTCTCATTTCAAAGAGAAAAAAATACTCCTGTACCAAGGTGCCGTCAATACCGGCAGGGGGCTTGAATGCGCCGTCGAAGCCATGAAGCACCTCCCGGAATGGGTACTGGTCATCGCCGGGGAAGGTCCCGTTTTGCACCGGCTAAAAGAAAAAACAGCGCAGGAAATACCCGACGGGCGCGTCTTTTTCGCCGGAAAACTCCCGCCCGAACAGCTGGCTTCCCTCACCCGTCAAGCCCATATAGGTTTGAGTATCGAACGGGATATGGGGCTGAACTACCGCTTTGCCTTACCGAACAAAATTTTCGACTACATCCACGCGGGGGTTCCCGTTCTGGTATCCGGCCTGCCGGAAATGTCCCACCTCGTCAGCCGCTACCGCATTGGGAGTATCCTTACCGCTCACGACCCGGAAACCCTGGCGGATGCCGTACGTAAACTTCATAACCGTAGCATCGACCCGGCGGTGTTCGACAAGGCAAAAAAAGAACTGAACTGGGAGAAAGAATCACGTGTGATAATCGACATTTTCCAACGCATTTTCAATACCGGAAATCCATGATTTACCTCTATACGGAACATATCACCAACCGGCTGCAATATACCCTCGATGTATTGATGAACCGGGTACTCATGTGCGAGTACCGTATCATCACCACAGCAGAGGAGTTTCGCCGCATCCGGAATGTACCGAAAATCAACTATTCCACCGTTGAATTTGGCGACAGCCTATCCATTCGCCCCCATGGTTTGCTGTTCGATACCGGCATCAAACCCGTAGAGACCGCCGTGAGCAAACACGACGGTATCCCTTATTTTTTCCGTACTTCAACCGGAGGTGAAATGCCCTATGACCTGCTAGCAATGACTTTCTATATGATCAGCCGGTACGAGGAATACCTGCCCTTCGAAGCGGACAAACACGGGCGCTTTCCGGCGCAGCAGTCGCTGGCACATATCGCCGGCTTCCTGCATTTACCGGTCGTTCATCTGTGGGCGGAACGTCTCAAAGAACTGATAAAAACCCGGCACCCCGGTTATGAATTTCCCCGGCAAGTATTCCGCCGTCTGGACAGCATCGATATCGATTATGCCTACCGGTTTCGCGGCAAAGGTTTGATACGGAATACCGCCGGATTCGCCAGGGATGCCGCCAGATTGGACGGCGAAGCACTCACCGCCCGCCTCGACTACTTACGTAGCGGAAAAGACCCGTATGATACTTATGAATATATTTTCCGGGTGCAAAATGCCCAATCGCGCGAACGTATCTTCTTTATCCAAACCGGAAAATACGGGAAATACGACAAAAACCTGCCTTACAGAAAAAGGTTCAAAGAGCTGATACGCAGGATTGCCGCCCACGGCGAAACAGGCATACACCCTTCGTATGCATCGGCGGGACGTGTGGAAGTCATTAGTGCGGAAAAAGAACGCATAGAAAAACTCACGGGACGGAAAATCACAAAAAGCAGGCAACACTACCTGCGGCTTCAATTTCCCGGTACATACGAGACCCTTGTCCGCGCGGGTATCGAACAGGATTACAGCATGGGATTTGCCGCCACCGGAGGATTCAGAGCAGGGATAGCCATCCCGTACCCTTTCTTCCATTTGTCAAAAGACGAAGTGATGCCGCTGGAAATCGTCCCTTTTCAAGTGATGGATGTCAGTATGAAAGATTACAGGGGATACAGTCCGGAAGAAGCCTTGGACGAAATATCGGAGTACAAACGTATCTTGCAAAAAACCGGGGGGATTCTCGTCAGCATTTTCCACAATTCCTCCCTGTCCGGCGAAGGGGAATGGAAAGGGTGGCGGAAAGTGTATGAAACGTGGTAGGTATGGACCATAATAGGGCTTGGGAAAGATTTTTTAGTTGATAGTTATTAGTTTTTAGTTGATAGTTTTGGGGAGCGCTGTCATTTCGAACGGATGTGAGAAATCTTTTTCCATCCACCAAGAACACGGTATAGGCACAAACGACGTTGTAGAGGCGCCCAATTTGGGCGTCTCTGCAACGTCGCTCGTTGGGAATGGCAGGTTTTATCGTCCTGCACTTGCAATTTTCAGCAGACCCTAATTTATTTTTTCGGTTATTATTTTATCATCTTCATCCGAGTAAATGAGCACGGCTGACATACCTTTATTGTCGAATACGAATTCTTTTGCTTTGGGATATCCCATGACCATCAATGCAGTGGCATAGGCATCGGCATCAGCGCAATCTCCGCGAGTAATAACACTGGCACTGAGTAGGTTATTAATTTCAGGATAACCTGTTTTCGGGTTGATTGTATGGACGTATTTCCGTCCTTTTTCATCGATACGGAATTTTCTGTAATTGCCGGAAGTAGCTATACTTTTTCCGGTTAGCGGCAAGCTGATATCGAGAACCCTGTCATTTCCGGTTACGGGTTTTTCTATCCCTATCACCCATAATTTATGTGCAGGATTAAGCCCTCTGACCCGTATCTCACCTCCTATTTCCACCATGTAATTATCGATTCCTTTTTTTTCGAGGAAACGCCCCAACACATCCACCGCATACCCCTTGGCTATGGCATTGAAGTCCAAATACATACCTGGCAATTTAACCAAACTGTCCCCTTCGAAATGCATCTTGTCGAAGCCCACTGTTTGCAAGAGTTCCTTAACCTTGGCACTATCGGGCAAAGGTCCGGATTTTTCAGCGCCGAATTGCCAAGCATTTACCAATGTGCCTATCGTAGGGTCGAAGTATCCGTCCGTTTTGTGGTAGATGTTTTTAGCTTTTTTGAATACTTCGATGAAATAGGGGTGCGTAATGTTCATCCCGTAACCGGACCGGTTGAACCGGCTGATCAACGAATGTTCGTGATAGGTGGATAATACCGAATTAATTTCACCGAACAAGCTATCGATTGCATTTGATAAATCCACGGGTGATTTATAGGTAATATGAAATTGGGTACCGAGGGCTTCCCCTTGCAATTTACTATATTCGGGTTTCTCGCTGTTACAAGCATAAAGCAAGAATACCAGGGCGGTGAGAATGTATCGAATGGCTTTCACAAGCGGTGATTGTTATTGATTTGTGCATCTACGACTGCTATGGTAGTCACATTGACTATTTCGTCCACGCTGGCGCGCAATTGCAGGATATGTACGGGTTTTTTTAGCCCCATCAGAATAGGACCCACGCTTTCTATTTTGGTCAATTCTTTGAGTATTTTGTAGCTGATATTGGCGGCAGCGAGATTGGGAAATATCAAAGCGTTTACTTTTTTCCCGGCGATGAATGAGAAAGGGAATTTCTCTCTCATCATTTCATTATTGAGTGCGAAATCCGCTTGTACTTCACCGTCCACAGTAAGTCCGGGGTGTTGTTCGTGGAGGATTTTTACGGCTTTCCGGACTTTGTTAGCGCCGGGCAATTGCGTAGAACCGAAATTGGAATAAGAAAGCATTGCCATGACGGGTTCCAAACCGAACATACGCATACTTTGGGCTGTCATCAATGCGATGTTGGTGAGCTCTTTCTCATCGGGGTTTTCATTGATGGCCGTATCGGCGAGGAACAGGGGACCTTTACGGGTGAGCATGAGGTTCGCCGCGGCTATCGTTTCCACGTCGTTGCGTTTCCCAATGAGTTCCAACATGGGTTTTACCGTACTGGGATAGCTGGTGGAATAGCCGGTAATCAGCGCATCCGCTTCGCCGGTATTGAGCATCATAGCGGCAAAATAGTTCCGGTTTCTGATTCGCTTTTCCGCTTCGAGCAGCGTAATGCCTTTCCTGCGCCGTTTTTCCCAATATTTTTCTGCATAGAGCTTCCTCCTGTCTTTTTGTTTGCGGCTTTTCGGGTCGATGATCAAGACTTCATCTTTCGGGGGATCGAAATGGATGTCCGCCATGAGTTTTTTTATTCTCTTTTTATTTCCCAATAGAATGGGAACAGCGATTCCTTCATCATATACGATTTGTGCCGCTTTGACGATATCGAGGAAGTCCGCTTCGGCAAAGACCACTTTTTTCTTATCGCGTTTTGCCCTGACGGTGAGTCTTTTCATCCATTTGTTGCCGGACCCGAGACGTTCGCTCAGATCGGCGGCGTATTTGTCCCAATCGGAAATAGGGCTCCTTGCCACGCCGGTTTCCACGGCAGCTTTTGCCACGGCAACGGGCACCACTTCCATCAGCCGGAGGTCGAAGGGTTTCGGAATGATGTAGTCCCTTCCGAACTCCAGGTGTTTTTCACCATAAGTGATATTGACCTGTTCGGGCACAGTCTCTTTTGCCAATTGAGCCAAAGCATATACGGCAGCTATTTTCATCTCCTCATTGATGGCGGTGGCTCTAACATCGAGGGCGCCTCTGAATATGTACGGAAAACCCAAAACATTGTTTACTTGATTGGGATAATCCGAACGTCCCGTAGCCATGATAATGTCTTTTCGGGTTTTGACGGCAAGGTTGTAATCGATTTCCGGATTGGGATTAGCCAACGCAAATACAATAGGATTCTCCGCCATATCGAGAAGCATACCGGGGGTTAAGATATCCGCCACGGACAACCCCAGGAACACATCGGCGCCTTTGATAGCTTCTTCCAAAGTATGAACATCCAACCGGGTGGCAAAGGGTCTTTTCTCGGGTGGAAGATGCTCCCTGTCGTAACGGATAACACCTTTGCTATCGAGCATAATGATATTTTCCGCTTTTACTCCCAAGCTCTTGTACAGATTGGTACACGATACGGCGGCAGCACCCGCACCGCTGACGACCACCCGGATGTCTTCGATGTTCTTGCCGACGATTTCCAATGCATTGACAAGAGCCGCCGAAGAAATGATAGCCGTGCCGTGCTGGTCGTCGTGCATCACGGGTATATCCAATTCCTCTTTGAGACGTCTTTCTATCTCGAAAGCCTCGGGAGCTTTTATGTCTTCGAGGTTGATTCCTCCGAAAGTGGGAGCAATGGCTTTGACGATTTCGATGAATTTGTCCGGGTCTTTTTCGTCTATTTCGATATCGAACACATCGATATCAGCAAATATTTTGAACAACAACCCTTTACCTTCCATCACAGGCTTGGAAGCCGCCGCACCGATATCACCCAATCCGAGGACTGCCGTTCCATTGGAAATGACAGCTACCAGATTACCTTTGGAGGTGTACTTATACACATCATCCGGATTTTTCTCAATTTCCAGACAGGGTGCAGCCACTCCGGGGGAGTAGGCAAGCGACAAATCGCGTTGGGTAGCGTGCTTTTTGGTCGGGACAACGCTGATCTTCCCCGGTACCGGCTTGGCGTGATAGACGAGGGCTTCCAATTTCTTTCTATTGCTCGGCATAACAAATAACATAAGTTTTTCTACACGGCAAATTTAGACTTATTTTAAAACGCAGCAATCTGATAATTGTCAATTTTATTCTCATTTTTCATGACTATTATCAAATAGGATATCAGGGTATTCCCTGATATAAATTCAGGGTATTCCCGTATTGATTCCCGCCCGGTATATGGATATTTTTGTAAAAGTTTTATTTCGATAATACATTATAAATGCTTTTATTATGAAAACGGGATATTTCTATTTGTTCATCCGGGTGATTTTCGGTATTTTATCTTTTTCAGCCACGGCCCAAGTAGCCATCAACACCGATGGAAGCGCCCCGGATACCTCCGCCA
>CAZQPD010000066.1:0-5509 GCA_964595235.1 uncultured Polaribacter sp. | reverse complement strand
TACATTTACATTGAGAATTTTGGCAATGTCATAAAGCACTTCCAATCGCGGTTGCTTTCGGTTTTGCACATAAGAATTAACCATATTGTAGCTTTTACCGAGTTTCTCGGCAAGCCACTTTTGTTTAATTCCTTTTTCTTCTAATACTTCTTTGATTCTATTCATTTTTGTAAAATGTTTCCCTGCAAAAATATTATTTTTCTAATAAATATCTCTTTTTTTGAGATATTATTTTTAATAGTTATCAACATTTTTCTACAAACGTTGGAAAGAAATTGCTCTTTTAGTTTTTTCGTGTTGGTTTTAGGGTGTTGGTATTATAGCATTATTATTTCTTTCAATTTCATACGCAGTTTCGGTTTTTCTCACATCGGCTCTACAAAAAACCCTCAAACACGTAAAAAAGAATGCATTGCGCAGATATATTGACGTGAAAACACAAGGGAAAGACAGACTTTCCCCAATCCGGTGGTTTTATTTTCCCGACGGGAAGTCCGGTTCACCGGGTACTGTTGTCCACCGGATATTTTTATAACGCGCTGCTTTTGTGGTTTTCAGCAGAGCCTATTCACCAATCAGTTTTTTCAGCAGCGGTTCTATCTCATCCGACGAGGGGCGCGGGGCATCCGGGTCATAGACTTTTCCTTCGGGGTCTATCAGGATAAACCTCGGGATACTGATTATCTGGTAAGCATCGGCGAAAGTATTATCACCGTGGGCAAACAATTGCGCACCGGTCAGTCCCTCGTTTTTGACCATATCTTTCCAGGTTTGGTAGTCACTTTCACGGTCGTATGAAATGGATACAAAATGGATTTTATCCCCATATATGGATTCCAGGCGTTTCAATGCGGGAATTTCCGCCAGGCAGGGACGGCACCAAGTAGCCCAGTTGTCGATATAGACATATTTGCCCCTGAAATCTTTTAGTGAGGATTTGCCACCTGCCGCATTCTCATATCCGTTGAATTCCGGCGAGGGTTTCCCTACCAGTTCCAGCATTCTATGTTTTATTTCATAGTACCGCTCCAAATATTCGAACAAGCCTTTGGAGTCTGCCTCCGCATCGGTAATATACAGGGAATCGGCTACCCCTGATTTTTCCAGCAGGCTTTTCATGTATTGTTTTTCTTTTTTCATTGCCGTGTCGAAACCGGCTTTATCGAGGCGGTAGTATTCATTTACCTTGTAGAACAGGCTTTTGATAGCATCCAGCCTTCTCAATGTCAGGTTGTTTTCCGCAGCACCCGCCTTCCCGGCGAATGAAAGGCTGTTCTCGAAATCCTCGTTATCCACTTGCAGGGAAATATCCGCTGCCTCGGGCATAAAGAGCTTGAAATACTTCCTGTCGTAATCCATCAGGTAGAAGCCTTTCCCCAGGTTCAGCGTGTCGCTAAATGTCCCGTCATCATTCACTTTGATGGTTTTCAGCACCTTGTCATCCATAGATTTGATATAAAGCTCTCCGGCGCCGGCATGCTCTATACGTCCGGACAATTTTTGATAGTTCTGCCCTTCTTTTCCGCAGGAAGCCAGGAATGTTATAATTCCCGCCAATACAATGATTTTCAAATTTTGCTTTCTGTTTTTCATACTGATTGAAGTTATTTCCGGTTTATTTTTTCCCGGGAAAAATACCGGTGTCCCCACCTGCCGGAACGGTGTGATACCTGAATTCGGGATGAGCGGTTCGACAGATATTTTCCCGGCGCAATATACACATAAACCGGAAATATAACAGACTCCACCGGAAAACGCCTAATGATGTGAAACATAGCGGTTCAGCCACCTACCGCCTTGGTACGGTATCCCATTTCTTCGAGAATACCGGCTATTTTCGACCGGAGATTCCCCTGAATGATGATTTCCCCGTGCTTGACACTTCCGCCCGTACCGAGGGTATTTTTCAGCACTTTTGCCAACTCCTTAATCTGTTCCTTACTCCCGGTGATTCCCGAAATGACGGTGGCTACCTTACCCGCCCTTCCTTTTTTCGAAAAATGCAGCTCCAATTCCTGCCCGCCGGGCGGCAGACCGCTGTCCTGTGCTTGGTCCGCATTTCCCGGAGGGGAAACCCTGTGTTCCGTACCCAACAATCCGGACAAATCCGACAAACTCCTGAATGTTTTTCCTTTATTCTTCATCGAGATGCTTTTCTATTTTCTTTATGGTTTTTCTTTTTTTCAACTGTGCAATCACCGCAGCGGCAAACATTACCACACTGATTATCAACAATATTCCGGAACAGATACGGCAATACGGGGTCAACTTTATCGCCCCTGCCAGGGCTAATATTCCAAGCAGTGCCAACCGCAATGGTACGGAAGTGTTCATTTTACTTCTTTATTTTGTTCCAGATAAACACCAAAGCCGCAAACAGCTCGAACAACAATCCCAACAGGATGAGGATATTCGCCTGTTTCCATTCGTTATAATAGGCAACGAGTCCTATCATAACCAATAACACGCCGAAACTCAACGACGAACGGAATAACCGGTCTCTTTTCATACCTTTTTATTCTTTATAAATATCGATAACCAGGAGCACCATCCCCAGTACGAACGAGGCCGCCGCTCCTATGAATACATAACGCATATACTTCCAGCCCACGAAGTCCCCTACCGCTCCGATAAAGAGCAATTGCAAGGCTATGGCAAGGGCTAATTTGGTTCTTTTACTCATCATAATTCTCTTATTTTTCAGAATATTACAGGTAATGTGTAAGACAATGTATAGTATAGTGCAAATCCTCCGCCACTCCCCGGTATCCGGTAAAAACCGGGTGCGTACATCAGTGCGAAATTTTCCGGCTTATCCGAATACAACAGCTTGTTCAGCGAAATGCCCATACCGAGAAAAAACCGCGGCAGCACCTCCGCCCTTACTCCGAAACGAAGCCCGAGCCAATGTGCCTGCAAGTGTTCATAACGGCGGTTCAGCTCCAATGTTTCACTGCCGAAATAATCCGTTTGGTTACCTATCACCACACGTTGTACTTCCTGCGAGAAAACACTCCCGGTATAGTGCAGACCCACCGTTATTTCATGGTGAAATCCCGGAAAGTTCTCATAAATGTTCCGGTCGTATCCCAATGAAGCATATACACCTTCCACACTGTAATCATAGCGTTCCTCCGTCAATGCGCGGTGCTGGGAGCCGTATCCTGCTGCGAGAAATCCCTTCTTACCCAAGGGGTAATCCGCTCTAATTTCGAATCCGGCATTTTCCCCGGTTATCAGTTCATAGACAGGGCGTCCTATCTCCACACCGATGCGCAAGCCGTATTTCCCCTTCCGGGAAATGCTGTCACGCCCCGTATCCTGCCCCTGTACAGGCAAGAGACTCATCAGGCTAATGATATATACGAAGGTGAAAATCCTCATTTCCGGTATCGGGTTCCGTTATTTCGATGCTATGAATCCAATGCAAAGTAGCTTGTACACTGTCGAGGGAATAGTAATACGTGTATCCGCAAGCGGGTGATACAAAAGTTTCCCTGCCCCGGTAGTAGATATCCACGGTATCCACATTCGTAGAATCGGAAAGGAAGTAGCGGGTATGTGCATTGCGGAAATCCAAAGGCAGGACGATACTGTCAACCTGTCCGGCATACAGCGTGTCTTTTCCTTCCGCCCAGGCATAGAGCGGGGAAACGGGTTTCAAGGTATCGTGCGGGGGCAGGTTGAAAAAACCCAGTTTGGCACCGGATTCCTGCCCTGCCTGTTCGCATATATCATCGCTTTCGCACCCGGCTGATGCCCATAATGCGGCGAGTGTAATGACAAGAAGTATTCCCGGTCTCATGTACGAAGGTCTTTCAGGGCACTAAAATAGGAATTATATCCGTTCGAGCAACACCACATTTTCCACATGATACGTTTGGGGAAACATATCGACGGGTTGGACACGGGTAATGCGGTAGTCAGCTTTCAACATTTCCAGATCACGGGCTTGCGTAGCGGAATTACAACTCACATAGACGATTTTCGGCACTCGCGACCGCGCCAGGCGTTCCACTACTTTGGGATGCATTCCAGCCCTTGGCGGATCCACGATAATCAAATCCGCTTTACCGTACTTACCGACGAAAGCCTCATCGAACACATCCCGCATATCGCCGGTGACAAATTCCACATTCCCTATTCCGTTGAGCCGGGCGTTCAGCCGTGCATCCTCCACGGCTTCGGGCACCGATTCCACACCTATTACTCTCTTTGCCCGGCGGGCGGCATACAGGGCGATAGTACCTGCTCCGCTATACAGGTCATAGACCGTCTCATTGCCTTGCATTCCCGCGTAGTCCATGACTACATCGTACAGACGGCGTACCTGCCGGCTGTTGGTCTGAAAGAACGACTTGGCGTGAATACGGAAGCGGAGTCCGTCCAATACTTCCGTGATATACGCTTTGCCGCGAAATACGTGAACGGGCAAATCGTAAATCGTATCGTTACCTTTGGTATTGACCACATAGAGCAAGGCGTCGATACCGGGAAAACGCTCTCACACCGCCTTCATCAGGGAATCGATAAGCCCCGTATCATTCCGGGCGAATTGCAGCAAAGCCATCCACTCGCCCGTAGTGGTATGACGCAGTAACAAACCGCGTAGCAGCCCTTCACGGGTACGCGGGTCGTAGAATGGTATGCCGAGTTCCAACGCCTTGTCCTTTACGAAATTCCTGATGGCATTCGAGGGTTCCTCTTGCAGATGGCATGTTTCGATATCCAATATTTTATCCCACATACCGGAAATGTGAAATCCACAAGCCGGCGCCGGTGGTATTTCCTCTCCCGATTGTATTTCAGCGGGAGTCAGCCAGCGCTTCGGCGAGAAGGAAAATTCCATTTTGTTGCGGTAATAATACTGCTCATAAGAACCCAAAATAGGACTCACCTCCGGCAACTCCAACTTGCCGATGCGGCGCAAGTTCTGTTCCACCTCGTTCTGCTTGTAATACAGCTGTTTTTCATATTTCAAATGCTGCCAGCTACAACCTCCGCAGTGTTCGAAATGGCTACATACGGGAGGTATCCTGTCGGGGGACCATTCACGGTAGCGGGTGACTATGGCTTCGTAATAGGATTTTCTCTTTTTTACCGTACGGACATCGACCACATCTCCGGGTACGGCACCGCGTACGAACAGGGTTTTCCCATCCGGAGCCTTGGCTATGGCTTTACCCTTCGCCCCGGCCCCGGTGACTGCGATATTCTCAAATTCCTCCGGTTTTCTTTTACGTCTGCCCATGAGGCAAAAATAGAAAATTGAACCCATGCGGCAAATAAACTTTCACTATTGAAATGAAAAATTATTAATGGTGAATGATTAATGGTGAATGATGAATGGTGAATGGTGAATGGTGAATGGTGAATGGTGAATGGAGGCGCGTTGTGTGCTTGGCCGGGGGAACCCGGCGTTTGCATAGGTTGCCGAAGCGTCCGGTAGCTATATTTTTGATGTGAGGAGAGAAAAAGAATGAAAAAGATCGAAGCGATCATCAAGCCC
>CAZQPD010000065.1:0-7669 GCA_964595235.1 uncultured Polaribacter sp. | reverse complement strand
CTTTTAATTTTTCTTCATCAGCGAAAATCGTTCCCACTATGTTGCTGATATAGTAGGAATTCTTTATGATATTGTATTCAAGTTCATATGCGGTTAGCAAAGCCTTATCTTTCCATGTGAATTCATCTTCGAATCTTTCTTTAAGATTTCCTGAATATCGTTTGAATTTTTTGTCTGCTTCATCCCATTCTTTCAATGTAAAATGCTCTGCATTTTGTCTTATATTTTCCATATAGTCCGCATATTCAGCAAGATACGACTCTTTTGTGTGTGGATTGGTGCACGAAGTGTTGAATATCATCAACGAAAAAAACAATGTATAATGTAGATATGATAGAAAATTCATGTTAATGTCATGTGAAAAACCGTGTAAAAATATAAATTTTCTTTCATTTATTAACATTCATTATTAATTTTTTTTATCATAGCTTCACCCCTTACCTTTTTCACCCCTTTTCTCAATGTTTTTCCGTCCGTGCAGAGTACCAGTAATTGGTCGTCATCGTCGGCGGGGCGGTTTTTTTCGATATCGTTTACCGGATTTACTATTACCTGGCGGGTTAGTTTTTCTTTTTTGAGTTTATTGCTTATTATTTTTTCATCAATTATTTCCCTTGTTTTCTCCGGGTCTTCATAATAGACCACTTTGATGCCTATCAGCAGGATGTTGACCCGGCGGAGCAGGACGAGGAGTTCGTCGAAAGTTTTATTTCGTAGATGGGCGTTCTGTTTTTCGCGTAAGTCTATGGTGTAGAAGTCGTTGTATTCATTATATTCCAGTATTTCATCCATGGCTTTGGATACTCCGTGGTTGAAAACGGATTGAAGCAAGGTCCCGCGTCCGTATTTTGAGGTGGTGATAATTTCATTGACCCCGGCATTGTACAAGTCTTCGCGAAAATCATCGTGGTTAACTTCCGCGATGATATAAATATTGTCCACCAATGCCGATTCACCGTTCATCTTGTTGTTCTTTATCATTTTTTCGCGGCAATAGCGGCTTATCGCCAGTGCCCGTAGCAGGGTGTGTTCATCGCTTTCCATACTGTAATTTTCAGCCAGTAATACGACGGTATTGGCGTGTTCTATATTGGCGTTTTCCATTACTTTGGTATGGCGAACCACGCCTTTGATTACATGCAACACTTTTTGATGGAATAATATTTCTATTTCATTGTTCCATGTACTTATTTTTTGGGGGTCTGTGCTGATGACTACGATTCGCAAGTCTTTTTTCCCGTTGTATTCCTTTTCCGCCGCTACCAAATTGATGATGAATTTTGCCGTAGAATCGTTCCACCCGGCTATGACGATGTGGTTTTCGAAATTAATTTTCATTTCTCCCATTTTTCTTTTCTTTTTTATGATGTAAAAAATGTATTCGACGAGAATAATAACCCCGGTTCCTATCCTGAACAGGTACATATTGATACTGATAAGCAGCTTCCCTAATGTGGAAACCGGACTGATGCCCCCGTCTATACCGGTCAGGTTCCTGATAAAAAGCCATTCGTGTAAGTCCTTGACTGTAAAATTGAGTATTGAACTCGAAAAACCAAAGCGTTCATGGAAGGATTTTTCCGCCATGATGATACCGTAAACACTGGCAATGCTCAAAACGATGATGATTATTAAACCGGCAAAAATATTGAAGTATCTGTGCCAATATTTTACGATGACTAACCGTAGGTTAATCCTGTGTTTCCGGATGTATCTCCATACGAGAAGCAACGACAACAAAAAGAACGGAAGCGGATAGCTGAATACCCGCCAGTTTTGCGATTCGATTTGATAGATGCGGGCAAATTCCTCGCTTACCGGAATCCCGTCCATCAGTTTTTCTTTTTTTTCCGGCGGTAATTTTTTGAATGCATGGTATCCTTGCCGTAATATCTCAAAGGTTTTTGATTCGTTCGCTTGGTTTTCCGGAATAGTATCCGGTAGTGATAGTTCCAGGCCGTTTAAGTTTTTCTGTTTGTCGGTTTT
The DNA here is from genome assembly GCA_964595235.1 of uncultured Polaribacter sp. GTDB lineage: Bacteria > Bacteroidota > Bacteroidia > Flavobacteriales > Flavobacteriaceae > CAZQPD01. The sequence goes on along the minus strand of CAZQPD010000065.1, from coordinate 5,683 downwards.
GGCTACGATAAAGGACCATATTCCCGGTATGTAGCGTTCTTTGCCGAAATTAGCCGGGGTGATGTTGGGTATCTTTGAATGTAAATATTCTATTTCTTTTTTCTGAAAAAACAAAAGATTGGTACGCTTGTTCCTTTCCAAGTCGGGAATGGACACCGTATAAGAAATGTATGCGTCCAGCTCTTTTTTTAGCAATTTTTTCTTTAAGTCTTCGGGATCACCTGTGGTGTAAATTATTTTGTTTTCGTTGATTCCGAAATATTTAAAAAATTCCCGTGCGGTCATAGCCGCTGTTGATTCCAAAGAAGTAACACCGACGTGCAAACTGTCTTTTTCAATCATTTTTTTTAATTTCTCTATAGAAACCCAACTCCGGCTATTCAAATAGAAAAACCAATGCTCTTCAAATGCCGGTGCTACCACTTGCAGGTTTTTTATTCCGCCGTTTTCACTGTACAATGCCCGCAGTAGTATATCGCGTTGAACAAAAGCCATATCAGCTCTTTTTTCAGCCAATAGCTTTATGTTTTCCACTGATCCTTTGCTGTTGATATATATGAAGTTTTTGCCGGGATACTTGCCGGAAAAATATTTTGTAAGAAATTTTGCTGCTTTACTATAATTTCCCCCATGGCTCCCTCCCGCGATTACAATAAATTCTTTCTGTACGGGTTCTTTTAGTGAATCTATTTGCCGTGGAGCGTCACCGGGACTCTTTCCTTGCGGATAGAAAGCGGTAGTATATAGAAATAAGAAAAATGCGATGATGTTTGCCGCACTACATGTGTATTTTGCACATTGCATCCCAGCCCGTATTTTTCTTTCAAATTTAACAAAATATCAATATTTTGTAATTTGTTCCAACCTTTGATTATGTTGTCCGGAACGCCATACCGGTTGTCCGGAATTTTTTTACTTCTTTCAAAATGCGTAAAACGGACTTTTTTATGAGCCGGTACGCACTCCGTGTCATTCCGGATGAGCGACGAAGGAGCGTTAAGAACACCCAATTTGATATTGAAAATGGCTACCGGAAAATATTGGGACGAAATTCCGCGACATTTCCCGTTTATCCGGTTGGATGAAATGGTGGTCATGCCCAATCATATTCATGGGATTTTGTGGATTGATAATGATGATCCGGTTGGCGGTGACGTTCGTGGTAGAGACGTTGCATGCAACGTCTCTACCACCGGTCGAAATGACAGCGCACCCCCAACTATCAACTAAAAACTAACCACTATCAACTATAAAGTTGTCATAACGAATGCAAGAACACATACAAGTCTTGTTTTTTCTCCAGTCCCAGGCGTCTGCGTAGGCGGTAGCGGGCTACTTTGACGCTGTTGGGGGAAATGTTCAGCAGGGCGGCACTTTCTTTTATATTCAGGTTGAGATAGATTAATGCGGCGATACGGTAATCGTGCATGTTCAGATTGGGGTTTACTGCTGCCAGTTTGTTGTTGAAATGCTTATGAACCCGTTCGAAATAGTATTGGAACAATTCCCATTCTTTCTCGTCTTTTTGGCTTTTTACGAGTTCTTTCATGATGTTTTTGATCCGTGTTTTCTTTTCCCCGTCCAGATTCTTTTTTATATCGTCCAGTTTTTTCAGTACGTCATCTATCAGCTGGTTCCGTTGAATCATTTTCAGGGTTTGTGTGGTCAGTTCCTTGTTTTTGTTTTTGATTTCCTGGTCTAATTGTTTTTTCTCCAATTCGCTGTTCAGCAGATGGGCTTCCAGGTATTTTTTTTCGCTTTTGTGCAGTAGTTTATCTTTCTTTCTTTTTTGTATGACCGAGTACAGGGTAATAGCGAGAAAGATCATTCCGGCGAGTATGGAGGCAATGATGATTCTCTGGCGGTTACGTGACAGGCGTGCAGCTTTTTTTTCACTGGCATTGAGGGCTTTCAGATATTCGATTTCCTTCTTTTTTTGTTCGGTTTCAAATTCTATTTTCAGTTTGTCGATGTATTCATTTCGCGAAGCTTCCATTTGCGATTCGTTAAGCGAGGTAAGTTTTTCATAAGACGACAACGCATTGCGGTAATCCCCCATGGCTTTGTACGAACGGTACATCAATTCGTAAGCTCCTATGATGACTTTGTTATGGCTGCTGCGGTTTGCCAGGGGGAGCGTTTTCCGGCATTGGGAGACCGTACCGGGGAAATCCCCTTGCTCGTAAGCCAATTGTGCATAGCTCAAATAGATATTGGCAGGGTTGATATTTTGTTCATTACACAGTTTTAAGGACTTTTGCAACAGTTTTTTTGCCGCGGTAAATTTCTTTTTCTTGAGATATAAATCCGCCAGGTTTTGGTAGCTGTCCAGCAAATTTTTTTCCAATCCGGCACTTTCGGCTATCGACAGGGCATTCCGGTAAGCTTTTATAGCTTTATCATCTTCGCCCATCCATGCATAAGTGACACCGAGGTTGTTGTAGGATTTAATCAGATATACCGTATCTTTATTTTCTTTTGCCAAGTCATTGACTTGTAATAACATATTGAGTGCATTGGGATAATCATGCATGGATACATAACACGAGCCGATATTGAATTTACCGGCTATAATCATCCGTGGCGGTGCATTCACTTCTTCCCTGATTTTCAGGGATTGGTACAGATAGTGCAATGCGGAATCGTATTGTTCCAATTTGATATACATGGCGCCGATACCGTTGAGTAACCGGGCGAGGTTGCGTTTGCTCCTGGTATCCATGCGGCTTTGTTTCCTGTAGGATTGGAAGTACTTCCTTGCCAATTGGTATTGTTCTATGGATTTTTGGTATTCCTTCTTATATGCATATATCCAAGCCAGGTCGCTATATGTGTAATATAAATCCGTACTATCGCGGAAATGCAAGGCATAATCCCGCTCTAATTCGAGGTAGTATTTCGATGAGTCGTATTCCTGTTTTTTGTCGAATGCCCTTGCGGTAAGCTTGACCACATCGTACATCACGAGAGAGTCGCCGGAATATTCATTTTTGATTTTTTCGAGTCTGGCCAGGGCGGAATCGGGGTTGGTTTTTATTAATTTTTTTATTTCTCCGCTAAAGTCTTTACTTTGGTTTTGAGCGTACCCGCCAATGAAAAGCCAGAGGAATATCCACCTTATTACAAATTGATGACTTTTTCGCATGTCCCTGTTGTTTCACCGTATATCACAAAGGTAATCAAATTTTTACTTCGTCGTACCGAATACTTTTCTACATAAAGGAAAAACGATGGATGAAAAAATTATTCAGCTGATTACGAGTAAGTTAATATTTTCCGTTCCTCTGCCAGTACACTAAAAGTACACCTGAAAAATACCTGCTGTTTACTTCAAGTACACCTGTATAATTAGGTAAAGCAGGCTACAGTCCGTTAATTTGCATCACAAATCAAAAACACGGTATCATTATGTTGATAGTAAACCAGATTGATAAATACATTTACATTCAGTTCAATAAATTGATAGATGACGGCGATTTGGAAATACGGGTAAACAGGCAGTTGTTGCACCGTGAGCATTTCGAAGGAGTCGATCATCTGAAATTTTTAATACCGCCATTGCCTCCTCATGCAAAAAAAATAAAAATAAACATTTTCATAGGAACGCGGCGCGTAAGCAAAACCATACCGGTAATCATCCAATAAAAATAAATTACATAACAATGAAAAAGAAAAAAACAATTTTTCTGGGATTTATACTACTGGTCAGTATCAGTATGTTCGCCCAAGTGGGCATCAACACCGACGGCAGCCAGCCGGACAATTCAGCCATGCTGGATGTCAAAAGCACGGACAAAGGTATCCTTATACCCCGTATGACACAGGCACAACGCGATGCCATCACAAACCCCGCCACGGGGTTGATGGTGTATGTTACGGATGATAATAACTATTATTATTATAACGGTACTTCTTGGCAACAGCTTGCAAACGGTTATTGGGAACGCTCGGGATATTATGTTTTCAACACCACCGATAGCATCGGTATCGGTACTTCCACACCGGGTTCGGAGTTTGATGTTCAAGGCCATATCTGGCAGACCGGCACGGGAAAATCCGTATTTCTCGGCGAAGGTGCCGGTGAAAATGACGATTTTACAGATAATAAAAATGTAGCAATCGGGCATCAAGCGCTAAACAAAAACACAAGTGGAAGTGAGAATATTGCAATTGGAAACAGGGCATTATTCCACAGTGCTATAAACAAAAACCTGATTGCCATTGGAGATTCAGCGATGTTTTGGGCAGATTCGCTTCATTATGTCGGCTATTCCGGGGTATCTTATCCAAAAAACTCTATTGTCATAGGAAATAATGCCTTGAAAAATCAAGAAGCCGGAGAAAGTAATATCGTTGTGGGTCACAGTGCAGTGGAACACGGAGGCATGAGCGAAAGTATTGTGATAGGCGACAGCATATTGATTTCCGGCCATGCCAGAAAATCGGTGATAATAGGAAATAAAGCATTGTTTAACAACCAACATAATGATTTTTATCCGCACGAAAGTGTCATAATCGGACACGAAGCGCTTTATAATTTCGGCAATTGGCCTGACGGGGGAACTGACAGCGATTACTCTCAAAATACGGTTATTGGTTATAGGGCATTCTATGATTTAACCTGGGGAGAGCATAATGTAGCCATGGGACGATTTGTCGGTGAAGGAATAACTTATGCCAGAAATAATGTTTGTATTGGTGACTGGGCTATGCAACAATTTGGAACTCCCGGCGTCAGTTATCCGCAATATAATGTTGCTATTGGACTGCTTTCCGGCAGGTCAACTACCGATAATTACGCCAATGTGAGTATCGGATACGGAGCGGGTCTGTATGTGAAGTTAAACAATGTGGCTATCGGTAACAGTGCATTGGGAGGAGGACTAGCGCTAAAAGAAAAAAATGTTGCCATTGGCGCCTGGTCTTTGTACGCCAATGAGACCGTCGGAAACATCGGTGTTGGTTACGAAGCGTTAAGAAACAATGCAAATGGATATTATAATGTGGCAATGGGATACCGAGCCGGTGCAAACAGTTCGGGCAGCAATAATATTTTTATAGGATTGCAGGCCGGATTAGATGAGTCGGGGAGTAATGTTTTATATATCGGAAACACATATCCCACCATTACAGGCGATTTAAGTACCAAAGATTTGGTTTTTCACGGTAAAATTAAAGTTTTAGGAGGCAATCCCGGGGCGGGAAAAGTATTGACCTCCGATGCTTCCGGATGGGCAACATGGGAGACACTTGATCCCCCAGGTGCTTATGAAATCAACGACCTGTCCGATGCCATTTATAATGGCTCTTCCCTTTTTTTAGGGTACGGATCGGGCTTTCATGACAGCGGAAGTAACAACAACACGGCAGTTGGTAAAAATGCCCTTTGGACCAACGTTTCAGGAATTCAAAATGTTGCCATCGGCGAAGGAGCCGGCTACCAGTCCACCGGCAACGGCAATGTTTTTATTGGATACAATGCAGGCAGTCAGGAAACCGGCAACAATAAGTTGTACATTGCCAATTCCATGACTTCTACCCCGCTGATTGGTGGTGATTTCTCCACTTCCCAGGTAGATATCAACGGAACCATCAAAATTACAGGAGGTAGCCCCGGTACGGGAAAAATATTGACTTCCGATGCCACGGGTTTGGCTTCCTGGCAAGATGCCGTTGAGGCGAT